>SKFV01000048.1 GCA_007117785.1 Pseudomonas sp. | reverse complement strand
CGAGGCGACCCGCATTCATACCCTCAACCGCGGCTTCAAGCTGACCGGCAAACTGGGTGAGGTGATGAAAGAGTCAGCGGAAATTGCCTACAGCTATATCTGCGCCAACCTGGCGACCTACAAGGCGGACCGCGAGTTCTTTGATCAGGCCTGGGTGCACCTGCATGTGCCCGAGGGCGCCACACCCAAGGATGGCCCCAGTGCTGGCATCACCATGGCCAGCGCCCTGCTGTCACTGGCACGCAATCAGGCACCGCGCAAGGACCTGGCAATGACCGGTGAACTGACCCTGAGTGGCCACGTGTTGCCGGTTGGCGGGATTCGGGAAAAGGTGATTGCCGCACGGCGGCAGAAAATACACAGCCTGGTTCTGCCGGATGCCAATCGCGGCGATTACGAGGAACTGCCCGATTATCTGAAGGAAGGCATGCAGGTGCATTTCGCCAACCACTTCCGCCAGGTAGCCAAACAACTCTTTGCCACGTAGGGGCAGTGCATGCTGTACCCGTCGTCCTGCGAGCGCAGACCCTACACTCGCACACACCCGGCCACCGATACGGTCACGGCATGCCGTGACCCTACGCGAGGTTGAGATATGCGAAAGGAGTCAGCGCCGTGCAAGGGCAGAGCAACGCACGGAGCCAAAGATCGTGTAGGGGCATAGCATGCTGTGCCCGTCGTCCTGCGAGCGCAGACCCTACACTCGCGCGCACCCAACCGCCGATACGGTCACGGCATGCCGTGACCCTACGCGAACATCGGGTAATGCAAAGGAATTAAGCACCGTGCAGAGCATGAGCAACACACGGAGCCTAAGATCGCGTAGGGGCACAGCATGCTGTGCCCGCACGGAACACGATCAGGGCAGGATGGTAGTCCCGGTCAGGTAACGATCAATTTCACGCGCGGCTTCGCGCCCTTCGTTGATGGCCCAGACCACCAGACTCTGGCCGCGACGCGCATCACCGGCAGCGAAGACACCTTCGGCGTTGGTGATGTAACGGCCATACTCGGCTTTGGCATTGGAACGAGCATCGGTTTCAATCCCGAGCTGATCCAATACGCCGCCTTCCGGACCCATAAAGCCCATAGCAAGCAGGACCAGATCAGCTTCGATGACACGCTCACTGCCCTCGACGGGATGCGGAACAACCTGACCCTTGTCATTCACCTTCCACTCGACACCGGTCAGATGCAATTGCTTGACCTGACCGTTCTCACCAGTAAATTTCTGCGTCATCTGCAGATACTGACGCGGGTCTTCACCCTGGACGGCGATGGCTTCGGCCTGACCATAATCAACCTTGAGGGTGCGCTTGAATTCCGGCCAGGGATTATCCGGCGCACGCTCCAGCGGCGGCTTGCGCATGATCTCGAGCTGGATCACACTCTTGCAGCCGTGACGCAGGCTGGTACCTACACAGTCCGTCCCGGTATCACCGCCACCGATAACCACCACATGCTTGTCCTTGGCCGAGATGAACTGGCTGTCAGCATGCTGACTGTCCAGCAGGCTCTTGGTATTGGCCGTGAGGAACTCCATGGCAAAATGAATACCACCCAGCTCGCGGCCTTCGATCGGCAGGTCACGGGCAACGGTAGCACCGGTAGAGACCAGCACGGCATCGTATTCTTTCTGCAGGTCGCTGGCATCGATATCCTTGCCGACTTCAACGCCGGTACGGAACTCGATACCCTCTTCCTTCATCAGGTCGACACGGCGATCGATATAGTGCTTTTCCAGCTTCATATTGGGGATGCCGTACATCAGCAAGCCACCGATACGGTCAGCACGCTCGAACACCATCACGTTATGCCCTACCGAGTTGAGCTGAGCAGCCGCCGACAGGCCGGCCGGGCCGGACCCGATCACAGCCACACGCTTACCGCTGCGCTTCTTCGGCGGATTGGCCTTGACCCAGCCTTCGTTGAAGCCCTTCTCGATAATCGCGTATTCGTGATTCTTGATGGTTACCGGCGGCGCATTGATGCCCAGCACACAGGAATCTTCGCAGGGTGCCGGGCACACGCGACCGGTAAACTCCGGGAAGTTGTTGGTCTTGTGCAGGCGATCCAGCGCCTCTTCCCAGCGGTTGTGGTAGATCAGATCGTTCCACTCGGGAATCAGGTTATTGATCGGGCAGCCACCCACTGTCGGGGCGGTCGCCGAATCACCAGCGTGGCAGAAAGGTACGCCACAATCCATGCAGCGGGCACCTTGTTGGCGCAACTCGGCTTCCGGCAGCTGCTCGTGAATTTCTTTCCAGTCGATCAGGCGCTCACGGGGATTGCGATCGTCCGGCAAGGCGCGCTCGTACTCGAGAAATCCGGTCAGTTTACCCATGGGATAGTCTCCTAAGCTGTAGCCTTGGCCGCAGCCAGGTTTTTCAGGTGCATGTCGAAGGCTTGAACAGCCACTTCATAGTCATCATCGATCTGTTGCTCTTCACGCACGGTTTTCATGTAACCCTGCATGCGCGCATAGTCCACCGGCAGCACGCGAACAAACTGCTGCATGGCCTGCGCCCAGTCGTCGAGCAATTCGCGCGCGACATCGGAACCGGTCAGATCAAAGTGGTTCTGAATCAGTTTCTTGAGACGCGCCTCTTCATCGGCGTCGTCCACCGGCCCCAGACCCACCATTTCCATATTGCAACGCTGGGCAAAGTTGCCGCCGCGGTCCAGCACATAGGCCACACCACCAGACATGCCGGCGGCAAAGTTGCGCCCGGTCTCGCCGAGAATCACCGCTGTACCGCCGGTCATGTACTCGCAACCATGGTCGCCTACACCTTCAACCACGGCAGTTACACCGGAGTTGCGCACACAGAAACGCTCACCGGCCTTGCCGCGCACATAGGCTTCACCGCGGGTGCCGCCGAAGAAGGCCACATTACCGATAATGATGTTGTCCCGCGCCTTGAAAGGTGCCTGGCTGTCGGGGTAGACCACCATGCGGGCGCCGGACAGGCCCTTGCCAAAGTAATCGTTGGCATCGCCTTCGAGCTCGAAATCGATACCCGGTGCAGCAAAAACACCCAGACTCTGACCCGCCGAGCCTTTCAGTTTGACGTGAATCGTGCCTGCCGGCAGACCCTGGTCTTCGTAGCGCTTGGAAATCTCGTTGGACAACATGGCCCCGACACTACGATCCGTGTTCTTGATCGCGTATTCCAGGCGCACCTTGTCACCACGTTCCAGTGCCGCTTCGGCATCCTTGATCATCTGACGATCAATGATCTTGTCAATCAGGTGCTTCTGCTCGACGGTCTTGTACAGGCTGTCGCCCTCAGCCGCTTCGGCCTTGAACAACAGGCTGGACAGGTCGAGATGCTTGAACTTCCAGTGGGTGATGCCCTCACGCACCTTGAGCACCTGGCTCTGACCGACCATCTCATCGATAGTACGGAAGCCCAGCTCGGCCATGATCTCGCGCAGCCCTTCCACCATCATGGTGAAGAAATTGACCACGTGATCTACCTGACCCTTGTAGCGACCGCGCAATACGCGGTCCTGGGTAGCAATACCCACCGGGCAGGTGTTGGTGTGACACTTGCGCATCATGATGCAGCCTTCAACCACCAGTGCTGCCGTGGCAATACCCCACTCCTCGGCACCCAGCAGCGTGGCAACCGCCAGATCGCGCGGGGTTTTCAGCTGACCATCGGTCTGCACGGTCACACGGCTACGCAGGCGGTTGCGCACCAGGGTCTGGTGGGTTTCCGCCAGGCCCAGCTCCCAGGGCAGGCCTGCATGCTTGATCGAGCTCAGCGGTGAGGCACCTGTACCGCCATCATGGCCGGCAATCAGCACCACATCAGCATAGCCCTTGACAACACCGGCCGCGACTGTACCCACGCCGGCTTCAGAGACCAGTTTGACGTTGATACGTGCTTCACGGTTGGCGTTTTTCAGGTCATAAATCAGCTGCGCCAGATCCTCAATCGAATAGATATCGTGATGCGGCGGCGGCGAAATCAGACCCACACCCGGGGTCGAGCCACGGGTACGACCAATCCAGGCATCAACCTTGTGGCCGGGCAGCTGACCACCCTCACCCGGCTTGGCACCCTGAGCCATCTTGATCTGCAGCTCATCGGCATTGGTCAGGTAGTAGCTGGTCACACCAAAGCGGCCAGAGGCTACCTGCTTGATACGCGACATCATGGAGTCGCCATTTTCCAGCGGCTTGAAGCGGATCGGGTCTTCACCACCCTCACCACTGTTACTCTTGCCGCCCAGACGATTCATGGCCATGGCCAGGGTGGTGTGTGCCTCCCAGGAAATCGAGCCAAAGGACATTGCACCAGTGGCAAAGCGCTTGAAGATCGCCGACGCCGGTTCAACCTCATCCAGCGCAATCGATTGACGGTCGGACTGGAAGTCCAGCAGACCACGCAGGGTAAAGGCTGCCTTGGACTGATCGTCGACACTGGCGGCGTACTGCTTGAACATAACCGGATCATTGTTGGCCGAGGAATGCTGCAGCAGGCGAATGGTGTTCGGGCTGAACAGGTGACGCTCACCATCCTTGCGCCAGGCATAGTTGCCACCGCTGCGCAGGATCAGGTTCTCGTTGGCCAACTGCTCTTCCGGATAACCCAGACGGTGCTTGATCAGGGTTTCCTGGGCAATCTCGTCCAGTCCAATCCCTTCAATGCGGCTGACGGTACCGGCAAAGCAGCGTTCAATCACCGCAGAGCTCAGACCCAGGGCTTCGAAGATCTGCGCACCCTGATAGGATTGCAGTGTCGAAATGCCCATCTTGGAGAAAATCTTCAGCAGGCCGCTGTTAACACCCTTGGTGTAACGATCAACCAGCTTGGCATCGGTCCACTCGGCATTCACCACGCCCTGATCGCGCAACTCATAGAGTGACTCGAAGGCCATGTAGGGGTTGACCGCCGCAGCGCCGTAACCCAGCAAGGTCGCAAAGTGATGGGTTTCCCAGACATCACCCGCCTCGACCACGATACCAGTGTGCGAGCGCAAGCCTTCGCGGATCAGGTAATGATGCACGGCGCCAGTCGCCAGCAGCGAAGGAACAGCTGCGTGGTCGGTGTCCAACATGCGGTCACTGAGCACCAGAATCGAGTAGCCATCTTCTACCGCATCACGCGCGTGACGGCAAATGCGCTTCAGCGCATTTTCCATCTCACCCTGACGCCCGGTGGCGTGGAAGGTAATGTCGATGGTATGCGACTGGAAGTGGTCATGATCAATGTGCTGAAGCTTGCGTAGTTCGTCATTGGTCAACACCGGCTGAGTGACTTCCACCATGCGACAGTGCTTGGGGGTTTCATCCAGCAGGTTGAAGGAGCGACCCAGGAAGGTCTGCAACGACATGACCATCTCTTCGCGGATCGGGTCGATCGGCGGGTTGGTCACCTGGGCAAAGAACTGCTTGAAGTAGTGCGACAGGTGCTGCGGCTGATCAGACAGCACCGCCAGCGGGTTGTCGGCACCCATGGAACCCAGTGGCTCCTTGGCAGTACCCACCATGTCGGCGAGGATCAGTGACAGATCTTCCTGGCTGTAGCCAAAAGCCTGCTGGCGCTTGCGCAGGGTGGTCTTGTCCAGGTAATGCTCTTCCACATTGGGCAACGGCAGGTCGCCCAGCACAATCTTGTTCTCGGCCAGCCACTCGGCATAGGGCTGGCTGGCACAGACCTGGCTCTTCACCTCGTCATCACTGATGATGCGACCGGCTTCCAGGTCGGCAATGAACAGACGACCCGGCTCCAGACGGCCTTTCATCACCACCTTGGACTGATCAACCACGAGGGCGCCGGTTTCAGAACCCATGACAATAGTGCCGTCCTCG
>SKFV01000208.1 GCA_007117785.1 Pseudomonas sp. | reverse complement strand
TTCAATCACAAAGAGATGTTCAACGGCATCCGCCAGTTGCCCCATGCAAGGAAGATCGCCATTGGGGAAGATATACTTATCAATCCAGGGATCCGGTACCGTATTGCGCACATTCTTGCCGATCGTATGCAGCAGGAAAAGTCCGTCATCTGCCAGGCAGCGGTGGGCCACTTGCATAAAGGAGCGATGGTTCTTGCGACCAACATGTTCGAACATACCAATACTGGCAATACGATCAAATCGCTCATCCAGATCACGGTAGTCCATCAAACGAAACTCCAGCGGCAGATGGGCATAGCGCGTCTGGACAAAATCCGTTTGCTCGCGGGAAATGGTTACCCCGACGCATTCCACACCATAATGCTCGGCGGCATAGCTCATAAAACTGCCCCAGCCACAGCCAATATCCAGTACCCGCATACCCGGCTGCAACTGCAGTTTGCGACAGATCAGATCCAGCTTGGCTTCCTGAGCCTGTTGCAGGGTCTCGGCATTGCGCCAATAGCCACAGGTATAGGTCATGCGCGGGTCAAGCATCCGCTGATAGAAGTCATTGCCCAGATCATAATGTCGCTCCCCCACCTGCCAGACGCGGCTTGCCGTTTGCAGGTTGAGCAGTCGGGCGCGCAGACTGTGAATCACCAGGCGCAGAGGCTGTATTTCCTGATCCAGGTGGGCGCTGAGCAAGCGAAAGAAAAGTTCATCCAGGCGTTCACAGTCCCAGTCGCCTGCCATATAGGCTTCACCCAGCCCCAGATTGCCGCGTGACAGAATCTGCTCGGGCACCCCGGAGCGATTGAAATGCATATCCCAGGGACGCTCACCATTGATCCGGACATCCGCTTTGGCCAGCAGATCAGCAACCACACGATAGCTGCTGGACCGGGGCACCTGAGATTGGCTGGATTGATGCTGAAGGGTTGAATCACCGGCCATAGCACAACTCCTGTCAAAACTGATCCTGACTACAGATCAGCTTTGCCCAGAAGTTGTCATTGGTCAAATCCTGACCAGAAAATTGCGCTTGACGATTGACTCAGGCACCTTTGCCGGGGGCTTCGGCGACACGCCGTAACGACTTGCCCTTGAGCAGGCGCTTGGCATTCATCTTCCAGTCGAAGTAATGGAAAGGCAGCCGATAGAAAAAATTGAAATCACGCCCGATGGCATTCAGATAACCCTGCATGAAAGCTATCCGCCCATCCCAGTCCAGCTTGTAGCAGGTACGTTTCAAATCCGATAGCCGCGCAGACAGAGGCGCGGAATGCGGATAAAAACGTGCGCGTGCGGTATCAATCAGGCTGAAATGGATCTTGTCGAGATCATCCAGATGCACCAGGACATTGCCCCCGGTGAGATCACGAAAATAGACACCCACCTTGTGTAAACGCAGCAAAAAGGTCCGCAACTGGGTAAAGAAGTCTTCCCGCGTAATACCATGACAGTGGGTTTCGCCACGCGCATAAGCGCCGAAGAACTCTTTGACCGAGGGCACTTCACCGGCGTACTCACAGATATACCAGTTGTTCAGTGGGTCCTTGCGGTCAGAGCGCTCGAAATAGGCAACCGGTTTCGGTGAGCCCAGACCGGCACGCATGATTTCGTAAGCACCATTCCAGCTGCGTGCTGCCTTGCTGGGTTTGAGCCGGTCGGTGATCTGCTTGTTCCAGCGCAGCCGGTTTGGTTTCTTTGCCACCAGCCAGTCACCCGATTGACGTGGATCGGCAACCCGCCAGATCACGTTGCGCGCCTTGCGCAGCATGGCTGACTTCGAAGGGCCCTGCAGATGTTCCGGATGCAAGGCGGCCAGCAACTGGTCTGCCTCGGCGCGATCCCTCGCAAATACCATACCGCGCCATTGTCCGTCATCAAAATGGTAGTGCTGGCCATCCCGTCGGCTGCTGTACACACACAACCCTGGCATAACGCTCTGCCCCTGCTGAGGGTGCACCTCGGCGCCCGCCGGCCAGCTCAGGTAAAACGGTGATTCCCCAACCAGATCAGGCAAATCAGCCAGCGCCTGTCCATGCAGATCATGACCCGTCGCGGCGCTCAACTCGTCATGGCTGTATAGCTGGCCAAGCACGGCAGCATTGCCGTTGGTGGTCCAGACCACGTGCAATAATTCACCATCCGGGCGACGGAACGCATGGACTTGTAAATGCTCGCTCTCACTTAGCTGGCCAAGATAGAGACTACCGGGAATACGCTGATTGAAGGCCGCCATGGCATAGAAAGCGGGCCGCTGGCGGAAGTTGCTCGGACAGCCATCATTGCTGTCATAGCGCGTGACCAACTCATGGGCGGCCGGGTGGCCGGTACCGTCATCAATCAGGCCTTCACGCTGGCTTACCATAGGCCCCCAGTAGGCTCGTTGCAAACCACCCGAAGCCGCAGATAAAACCATATAGCGGGCAACGTAATCGGCCTGCTTGATTTCCGCATCGACCAGGCGGCGAGCAATGCGCGGTAGCGTCCAGAATGCAGTCGTAGAGTAGGTCTTTGGTACGTCATATTCTGCAGATAGTTTACCGATCAAACGGGCTTTCTTGATCAGGTTGAGCTTCGGCAAGCCAGCCAGACGACGCCCCAGCACTTTGTGATCAAACAGCTCCGGCTCAATACTGCGCTCGGCAAACAGGTTGTCCGTGTGAATATCCGGCAGCAGACGAGCCTTGCGCATGACGGCAAGGAAACCGGCATTGTAGGGTGGCTCGAAATCGGTCACATTGGGCCCGGCGATAGTTACCCCATGGGCACGCAGCTTGGCATAGGCAATACGCCAGGCACACATGAATTGTTCCAGCGAGCGATAACCCGACCAGCGGCGACGATTGACGGTATTACCCACCTCTACCGATTCCAGGTGCCGGCCAAAGCGTTGCAATACGGCTTCGACAAAGTCTGACCAGCGCTGTTGCGCCTCAGGCTGATCCATCTGGCTGGCATCTTCCATGCTGGGGATCAGTCGCAGCATGACTTTGAAACCCTTGTCCAGCAACCGCTGCAGAAAGCGCGCGCCATGGTTGTCCAGCGCGCCATAGGTAAAGTCGAGACGCACCTGCTTCAAGGACAGTTGCTTGAGGTAATCAATCACCTGATCATCGCAGGCCGCATCCGCCATACTGGCTACGCATATCCCACTGAAGTCTTCTGGTATCTGATGCTGCGCCAGCGGTTTATGTCCCTGATAGAGACGAAAACGTCCCTTTAGCAGGTAACCAATCATCGACTGATTGAACAGGCGCCGTTCAGCCGCAGGGGAAATGACACTGTCAGACATGGATTCTTCTTGATTATTGATTAGTTTCAGACAAGCGTTCTCTAGATGACTCTTTATTGTAGAGAAATCGTCACCCGACTGACACTGGCAAGAAACAATATTGTGATCGTTGGCGATAAAATCCGGCAGAAAAGCTCAGGAACCCGCTCTTCAGCGCAGTAACAACAGCGGACGCCGGGTATGCGCCAGAATATTGGTTGTGGTGCTGCCCACAAAGAACTGACGAATGCGTGAATGCCCATAGGCACCCATCACAATCATGTCGATATCCTGCTCTTCTTCGTAATCGAGCAAAACTTTCTCGACGTCGCCGGCACGAATACTGGCTTCAACGCTAAAGCCGGCCTTTTCAAGCTGCCCTTTGGCTGCATTGATCGCCTCCCAGGCATCCTTGGTATCCGCACCCACCATCAACAGGTGTATCGGCAAGCCCTTGAACAAGGGGCTGCCGGCAATCATCTCGATACCCTTACGGGTGCTGGGGCCGTTATCGAAAGCCAGCATCACTGAACGCGGCTCGCGAAATTCACCGGCAGTAACCAGGATGGGCCGATGCATGGTGCGAATCACGCTTTCCAGGTGCGAACCGACATGATCACCCTGATCATCAGCTTCCTGACCCTGGCGACCGATAACCAGCAGCCGCATCTCATGCTCCAGCTCGCGCAGCGTTTCCACCAGATCACCATGCCGCTGGCGGGTTTGTGGTGCAGTCACCCCATCAGCCTGGACACGCTCTACAGCAGCCTCCAGCATCAGTTGGCCTTGCTCACGCATAATGCGTGCGCGCCTGGCATCCAGCTCAACCAGCTCTTGCAACAAGTGCTCGCGGCTACCCAGACCAATATTGCCTGATAAATCCAGCGACTTGCTGCTGCCGGCTTCGTCCAGTACGTGCAGAAAAACCAGCGGGGCATCCAGGCGCAAACTAGCCCAGGCAGAGTAATCACATACCGTAGGGGATGCGCGTGAACCGTCAATGCAGCCCATAACCAGATTGGTGCTCACGTCATTATTCTCCTTGTTATTCATGTCAGTGGCCCATCAACTTGTCGACGGCATCTGGCTTGTCATGCACCCCGAAACGGTCAACGATAGTGGCGCTGGCCTCATTGAGGCCGACAATCTCGACATCAGCACCTTCGCGGCGGAACTTGATCACGACCTTGTCCAGCGCTGCGACCGCTGTAATGTCCCAGAAATGCGCGCGACTCAGGTCAATGGTCACCTTATCAAGCGCTTCCTTGAAGTCAAAGGCGTCAATGAACTTGTCCGAGGAACTGAAGAACACCTGGCCAACCACCTTGTAGTGGCGCACGTTACCGTCACTCTCCAGCTCGCTGCCAATATGCATGTAATGACCAATCTTGTTGGCAAAGAACATGGCTGCCAGCAGCACACCGACAAACACCCCATAGGCCAGATTGTGCGTACCTACAGTCACCGCCACGGTTGCCAGCATCACGATATTGGTTGATAGCGGATGCTGCTTCATATTGCGGATCGAGTCCCAACTGAAAGTACCGATCGACACCATGATCATCACTGCGACCAGTGCCGCCATGGGGATCATGCCCACCCAGTCACTCATGAAAACGACCATCAGCAGAAGCACCACACCGGCCGTAAAACAGGACAGCCGTGTGCGTCCGCCGGACTTGACGTTAATCACCGACTGGCCAATCATCGCGCAGCCGGCCATACCACCCAGCAAACCCGAGCCAACGTTGGCAATGCCCTGCCCCTTGCACTCACGGTTCTTGTCGCTTTCCGTATCCGTCAGATCATCAACGATGGTCGCGGTCATCATGGATTCCAGCAAGCCAACCACCGCCAGCGCCGCCGAGTAAGGCAGGATGATCATCAGGGTTTCCAGATTGAGCGGCACCTCAGGCCACAGGAAGATCGGCAGGGTATCCGGTAGTTCACCCATACTGGACACCGTACGAATATCCAGGCCGAGATAGATCGCCAGCGCGGTAAGGACCAGAATACATACCAGCGGCGAAGGAATCATACGTCCGACTCGAGGCACATAGGGAAACAGATAGATAATCCCCAAACCTGCCAAGGTCATCGCATAGACATGCCAGGTCACTCCGGTCAGCTCCGGTAACTGCGCCATAAAGATCAGAATTGCCAGCGCGTTGACAAAGCCAGTAACCACCGAGCGCGAGACAAAGCGCATCAGTGTGCCCAGCTTGAGATAGCCGGCACCAATCTGCAGCAGGCCGCAGAGAATGGTTGCTGCCAAGAGATATTCCAAGCCGTGATCACGTACCAGGGTCACCATCAACAGCGCCATAGCCCCGGTGGCTGCCGAGATCATTCCCGGGCGTCCGCCAGTAAAAGCAATGATCACCGCAATACAGAAGGAGGCATAAAGCCCGACCTTGGGGTCCACACCGGCAATGATCGAGAAGGCAATGGCCTCGGGAATCAGGGCCAGCGCGACCACGATACCGGCGAGCAGGTCGCCACGGATATTGGAAAACCAGTTCTGATGAACAGATTGGGCAAAGGTCATAACGAGATTCCGATGGGGTAAAAAAAGCATGGACAACAGA
>SKFV01000315.1 GCA_007117785.1 Pseudomonas sp. | reverse complement strand
GGCACCGACTTCAAAGCCATTGAAGCCGCCCATATCCTCGCGGATCAGTCGCGGAGACTCAGCGCCCTCACGGTCGATCTGCCACAGCGCATCGCCCATAAAGACCTGGCTGGCATAGAGGGCGCCCGTGTCCTGGTTAAAGGCAATCGAGTTGATACCCGGCAGACCGTCGGCCAACTGAATGATCTCGGCGTCATCATGGGCGCGGTAGAAAATGCGCCCGCTCTGGAAGCCGGTCCAGGCCATCTCGCCTTCGGGGCCGATAGCGATATCATCGGCCTGACCTTTATTCGGTCCGATCAGGGTCGAGACGTTACCGCTGTCCTTGTCGACCTGATAGATGCTGTTGCCGACCACGCTGCCGGCAAGCAGGCGGCCTTGTTGATCAATCGCCAGGCCGTGCACGCCCTTGAAAGCGGAAGGGGCGACAAGGGCGTCTGGAGCCGTCCAGCTGGCGGCATGGATGCTGGTGGCGAGTGCGGCGGTAAGGAACAGGGCAGGGCGAAGACAGGGCATGGATTATCCTTGCTGGGTTGTTTTTATGCGTTCAGTCTAGCGTCCTGACTCGTTTTTGCCGGCACTATCCATACATTTGATGTCGGGCCATAGCCCCGGTCTGACGTTGGGCGCAGGCTTTGGGTACAATTGAGCATCGTTAATTTGCAGATACCCTGACCATGACCGCCACTGCCCAAGCTGCTGCCCGCGCCCTTCAACTGCGTGAGGCGCTGGACCAGCATAATTACCGCTATTACGTTCTGGATGAGCCATCGATTCCGGATGCGGAATACGATCGCCTGTTCCGTGAACTGCAAGTCATTGAAGCCGCGCATCCGGAGCTGGTGACGGCTGATTCGCCGACCCAGCGCGTTGGTGGGGCGCCACTGTCCGCCTTTGCCGAGGTCAGGCATGAAGTGCCCATGCTCAGTCTGGGTAATGCCTTTGATGAGCAGAGCATGCGCGACTTTCATCGCCGGGTGCGCGAGGGCCTGGATCTGCCGGCGGGTGATCTGTTTGGCGGTGGCGCGGAGATTGATTACTGCTGCGAACCCAAGCTCGATGGCCTGGCGGTCAGTATTCTCTATGAACAAGGGCAACTGGTGCGCGCCGCAACTCGGGGTGACGGCAGCACTGGCGAAGATATCACCACCAATGTACGCACCATTCGCAATGTGCCCTTGAAGCTGCGCGGCAAGGACTGGCCAGATGTGCTGGAAGTGCGCGGCGAAGTCTTTATCAGCAAGGCGGGGTTTGACGTGCTGAACGAACGCCAGCGCGAGCAGGGCGGCAAGACCTTCGCCAATCCGCGCAATGCGGCTGCCGGCTCGCTGCGGCAACTGGATTCAAGTATCACTGCCCAGCGTCCGCTGGAATTCTGTTGCTACGGTATTGGCCGGGTTGACGGCGAGCTGCCGGATACCCAGACCGCCGTACTGGAACAGTTGCGTGACTGGGGCCTGACCATCAGTCGTGAGCTCAAACTGGCCACAGGCGTGGATGCCTGCCTGGCCTATTACGACGATATCGGTAAACGCCGCGCGGACCTTGATTATGAAATTGACGGCGTGGTGTTCAAGGTCAATGCGCTGGCCCAGCAGCGGGAGCTGGGTTTTCGTGCCCGCGAGCCGCGCTGGGCAATCGCGCATAAATTCCCGGCACTGGAGGAAGTGACCGAGTTGCTGGATGTTGAATTCCAGGTCGGGCGCACCGGTGCCGTTACTCCGGTGGCCCGTTTGAAACCGGTACAGGTAGCCGGGGTCACGGTATCCAACGCTACCTTGCACAATATGGATGAAGTCGCGCGGCTCGGTGTCATGATCGGCGATCATGTGATTATTCGTCGCGCTGGCGATGTGATTCCCCAGGTCATGCAGGTGGTGCCGGAACGCCGCCCGGCGGATGCCCGGCCGGTGGTTATTCCCGAGCAATGCCCGGTCTGCGGTTCGGCCGTGGAACGCACCCAACTGGTCAAGCGGGGCAAGGGCAGTCAAAGCGTCAGTGAAGGGTCGGTTTATCGCTGTGTCGGTCGCCTGACCTGCCAGGCCCAGCTCAAGCAATCGATCATCCATTTCGTGTCGCGCCGCGCGCTGGATATCGACGGCCTGGGTGAGAAGATTGTCGAGCAGCTGGTGGATACCGGGCTGGTGAGTTCACCCGCTGATCTGTTCTCCCTGACCTATGAGCAGGTCATTGACTTGGAGGGCTTTGCTGAGCTATCCACCAAAAACCTGCTCAGCGCTATTCAGGACAGCAAGCAGCCGACGCTGGCGCGCTTTATCTATGCGCTGGGAATACCCGATGTGGGCGAGGAAACTGCCAAGTTGCTGGCCCGCGCATTGGGCTCTCTGGCGCGTATCAGTCGGGCGCTACCCGAGGTGCTGGTCTATCTACCAGATGTGGGGCTGGAAGTGGCGCATGAAATCCACAGCTTCTTTGCTGATGACCACAACCAGAGGGTGATCAGCCAACTGCTGGATCGCGGTCTTGAGCTGCAGGAAGAGGGCGAACTGGCCGCTGAATTTGCTGCCAGCGTCAGCTTTGCCGAGTTTATTGCCCGCCTGAATATTCCCCATGTGGCCAAGACCGGGGCTGAGCGTCTGGCCAATGCCTTTGGCAGTGTGTCGGCATTGATCGACGCCGACTGGCTGGAACTCAAGCAGGTTGAACGCTTTACCGACAAGGCCCAGCAAAGTCTGCTGGCCTATTTCCGTGATGAGGCGCAGCGCGAACAGGCACTGGCGATTGAAGCGCAACTGCGTGATTTTGGTATGCACTGGGACAGCCCGAAGGCCGAGGTGGCTGATGACCAGCCGCTGACCGGTCAGACCTGGGTGCTAACGGGTACATTGGAGACCTTTTCGCGGGATGTGGCCAAGGTGCACCTGGAAAGCCTGGGCGCCAAGGTGGCCGGCAGTGTCTCGGCCAAGACCCATTGCCTGGTTGCCGGCCCCGGTGCCGGCAGCAAGTTGAGCAAGGCCGAGCAATTGGGTGTGACCGTGTGGGATGAGGCCAGGCTGCTGGACATGCTGCGCGAGCAGGGTATCCAGCCATGAGTGGATTGGTGGTGCTGGCGCCGATGGAAGGCTTGGTGGATCCGCCGATGCGTGATGTGTTGACGCGCATTGGTGGCATCGATTGGTGCGTCAGCGAATTTATCCGTGTGACTGCTGGGCCGCTGCAATTGTCGACGCTGCAAAGACTGGTACCGGAAGCCGAACATGGCTGGAAAACGGCTACTGGCGTAGCGGTGCACCCGCAATTGTTGGGCTCTGACCTTCGCTGGCTGGCGCATAATGCCCATTGGCTGGCTGAACAGGGCGCACCGGCCGTCGATCTGAATTTCGGTTGCCCGGCCAAGACGGTCAACCGCCATCGCGGTGGCGCCGTCTTGCTGCAGGAGCCGGAGATGCTGGCGGCGATTGTCAGTGCCGTGCGGGCTGCCGTGCCCGCAGAGGTGCCGGTGACGGCAAAAATGCGCCTGGGCTACAGCGATACCAGCCAGACGCTGGAGTGCGCGCAGGCACTGGCGGACAGTGGCGCGGCCCATATCGTCGTGCATGCGCGAACCAAGGTAGAAGGCTACAAGCCGGTGGTGCACTGGGACTGGCTGGCACGAATTCGTGACACGGTCGCCGTGCCGGTCATCGCTAACGGTGAAGTGTGGAATCTGGATGATTATCACGCGATACGCGCGGAAAGCGGCTGTGAGCATATCATGCTCGGCCGTGGCCTGGTTGGCCGGCCCGATCTGGCACGACAGATTGCCCAATGGCAAGCCAGTGACCAGCGGGCACCGCTCAGTTGGACCGAGATGCAGCCCTGGTTGCAGGAATTCTACCGTCAGGTGCGTTTGCGCGTGGCCGACCGCCATGCCCCGGGGCGTCTCAAGCAGTGGCTGGGCATGCTCACCCGCGGCTATCCCGAAGCCCAGCCACTGTTTGATCAGGTCCGGCGGGAGACCTGCGCTGATAAAGTAGGCCATGCACTGGTTGCAGAATGACCCCCTGAATATCTCCTAGCCTTGCGCTTTGACCTGCAGTAACCAACTTTGCAGTTAACACCGCTGGCCAGTAAATTGATTTATGCTTAATCTGGAAGCGTAAATTATAAAAACTGGTTGAAGAGGCGTTCATGCAGCCACCAGAGCTTCCCGAAGACGAGTCAGCGCGTTTACAGGCATTGTATGACACCGGCCAGTTGTTCTCCGCGGCTGAACCACGCTTTGATCGAATTACCCGTCTAGCTCAGCGTCTTTTTGATGTGGATATAGCGCTCATTTCGCTCGTGGCAGACGACTTTCAATGGTTCAAGTCGCGCCAGGGGCTCGAAGCAACGCAAACTCCACGCAGCGTATCCTTTTGTGGCCACGCCATCTTGCAGGATCATATCCTGGTGGTAGAAAACGCACTTGAGGATGAACGCTTCGCTGACAATCCACTGGTCACTGGCGATCCGAGTATCCGTTTCTATGCCGGCGCCCCTTTGCTTGTTGATGAGCAACATAAGGTGGGTACGCTATGCCTGATTCATTCTGAACCGGGTTCCTTGAGTGAAGAGCGTCAGCTGCTATTACGCGACCTGGCTGACATGGTTGAGCTGGAGTTGCGTCAGCTTAATATGCAAGGGCAGCTGGCCAGAGCTGAGCTGGCCGAGCGGAGGTTGGCATCGGTCATCGCCGGTACGCACATTGGTACCTGGGAATGGAACGTGCAGACTGGTGAAACGGTATTCAATGAGCGCTGGGCCGATATTGTCGGCTACACCCTCGAGGAATTGGCGCCAATCAGTATCGACACCTGGATGAGCCTTGTACACCCTGACGATCTGGAAGCATCGAACCAGGCCTTGCTGGCCCATTTCAATGGAGAGGCAGAGTTTTACGATGTGGTTTGTCGTATGCGGCACAAATCCGGACATTGGGTTTGGGTTCAGGGTCGTGGTCGTCTGGTCAGTCATAGTGAAGACGGCCAGCCCTTGCTGATGGCTGGCACCCATGCCGATGTCAGTGAGCAGATTCATGCGCAGCAAGCGTTACGTGATAGTGAACAACAGTATCGATCACTGGTCGAGAATATTCCGGGGACGACCTACCGCTGTCGGCATGATGCCGAATGGACCATGCTGTATATGAGTTCACAGGTTGATCCGCTATCGGGCTACCCGTCATCTGACTTTATTGAGAACCGGGCCCGCAGTTATCAAAGCATTATCCACCCAGACGATCAGGCCTGGCTTGAAAAAGAGGTGGCTACCGCTGTTGAACGCGGCCAACCCTGGCAGCTGGAATACCGGCTGCTGCACCGGGATGGCAGTGTGCGCTGGGCGCAGGAGCGCGGCTCACCTGTCTTCGATGACGCTGGAAGCCTGGCTTATCTGGATGGTTTTATTCTGGATATTACGTCGGAAAAACGTTTGCAGCATGAGCAGCAGCGCCAGCTGCAAGGCTTTGCAATATTGAACCAGATCGCATCACAGGCTTCGTTGGATATTCCGCAACAGGTTGAAACTGCTTTGCGCTTGAGTGCTGAATTCCTGGCGCTTGATATTGCCGTGCTGAGTCGTATTGAAAAATCTGATTATCTGATCAGGGCCTGTATTTCTCCGGCTGACAGCGGCCTCGTTGCAGGTCAAACATTACCTCTTAGTCAAACGTGTTGCGCCTCGACCGTTGCCAGCAAGGATCTTGTCACGCTGCAAGTTAATAACAATCTGCACAATCAAGCGGATGATCTTCGTCAGGCTTTCAAAGCCTATATTGGCGTGCCTTTGTGGGTACACGACAGGCTCTACGGTACATTGATGTTCGCTTCAAAGCAGAGCCGTGAAGCTTTCACGGACAGTGAAAAGTTTTTCATGC
>SKFV01000252.1 GCA_007117785.1 Pseudomonas sp. | reverse complement strand
TAAGGCTTGTCATGGCGAATCCTGCCCACTGGCCAAAGGTTTTTATGACCGTCTGCCAGCAGCCAGAGAGGCGGCACTGCAGGCAGCCTGGCTCGACCAGGCCAGTGTGCGACATATTGCGCTGTCCCATCAGGTTTGCCCCTATTATCTCAGCCAGGAGCTCTGTCGTTGGGCCGACCTGATCGTCGCCGATTACAACTATTACTTCGATATAACAGCCCTGCTGCATGCGCTGTGCCGGGTCAATGACTGGCGCGTCTGCCTGCTGGTTGATGAAGCGCATAACCTCATCAGCCGGGCGCGCAGCATGTATACCGCGGCTCTCGATCAGGCCGTCCTGGAACGCTTGCAGCGTTATGGTCCGAAGAAGCTGAAACGGCCACTGGAGCGGGTCGCTGCCCATTGGCGGCAATTGCATGAGGATCAGCAGAGCGATTACCAGATCTATCCGCAAGTCGCTGACCTCTTCGTCGTCAGCCTGCAGAAAGCGGTCAGTGCCATGACCGACCACCTCAGTGAGCAGCCTGAAGGCAACGACCCCAGCTTGCTGACTTTCTATCGCGATGCGCTGCTGTTTTGTCGGCTGGCCGAAGCCTACGGCGACCACTCACTGTTTGATATCAGTCGCGAGAGCACGCTCAGCGGCGAATCGCAGTCCACCCTGTGCTTGCGCAACGTAGTCCCTGCGCCCTTTCTCGCCGAACGCTTTGCCACTGCTCATAGCAGCACGCTGTTTTCCGCTACCCTGAGCCCGGCGCATTACTACGCCGACCTGCTCGGCCTGCCAGAAAACTATCAATGGCTGGATGTTGAATCGCCGTTTCAGGCCGAACAGTTAGCTGTGCGCATTCCGGCTCAGCTATCGACACGCTATGTCGACCGCCCGGCCAGCCTGCAGCCGATTGCTCACCTGATTGCCCGGCAATATGCAGAAAAGCCGGGGAATTATTTGGCTTTCTTTAGCAGTTACAGTTACTTGCAGCAAGCTCTTGATACTGTGCGCGAGGAATTTCCGGCGCTGCCCGTCTGGCAGCAGTCACCCGGAATGACCGAGGGCCAGCGCCAGGGCTTCTTGCAGCAGTTTCATGCCGAGAACAGCGGCATCGGCTTTGCCGTCCTGGGTGGCGCCTTTGGCGAGGGCATAGATCTGCCCGGTGAACGACTGATCGGCGTCTTTGTGGCAACCCTGGGCCTGCCACAGATCAACCCCATCAACGAAGAGCTCAAGCAGCGCACTGAGCGTATGTTCGGAGATGGCTTTGCCTATACGTACCTGTATCCGGGCCTACAGAAAGTCGTTCAGGCTGCTGGCCGGGTCATCCGTACGCCCGAAGACCGTGGCGTTTTATGGCTACTCGATGAGCGCTTCAATCAGCCGGCGATCCAGCAGTGGTTGCCAAGCTGGTGGTGTCTGCCGGCGCCGCAACAACCTGGTTACGACCAGCTTGTTTGGCCTGATACAGAGAACGATCCGCTCGATCCAGCAAGCTATACAGAGACTCTCCCATAGCCCCGCTAGCTTGACTGACACCTATCGAGACGGAGCTTTGTATCTGGGAACCACTCAGGCTCAGTGATTGTTGCTGCCATTGCTTACGCAAACGCTCAGCGACCAGGGTAGCTTGGGCTGCATCTGCATCAGCCAGTAATAGCGCGAACTCCTCACCACCCAGCCGGCAAGCCAGATCACCAATCCTGGCAGAGGCGTGCAATTGACGCGCAAAAGCCTTCAAAACCTGGTCGCCGACCTTGTGGCCATGGTTATCGTTGACAGTCTTGAAGTGGTCAAGATCCAGCAGCAAAATACTTAAAGGTGGCGCACCTCGCTGCACCGCGGCCAACAACGGATTGGCCGCTTCTTCAAAAGCTCGGCGATTGAGCAGGTTGGTCAATGGGTCACGACTGGCTTGATGGCGCAGCTTTTCCTGTAAACGCAAGGTGGTAAAAATCACACAAAGCAAGGAGTAGCCATAGATAAAGGCGATACCTTCAACGTAGTTGATCGCCTCCACGGTGACAGCATCCTGTAGGGTCTCGGCAGCAATAAAGCCCTCATTGAACAAATAGAGTACTGCCCGTCGCAAATACACCAGCGCATGCATCAGCCAAAGTCCGGTCCAGACCCAGACCAGGGCACGCTGCACCAACCCAAGTCGCCAGACCTCTCGTACCACCAGGGCACTGAAAAAAACTACCAAAGCACTGTGAAAGATCACACTGAAACGCAGGGAGTCCCGCAGCAAGAAGAAAATCAGCCCCTGGGTCACCAGGGTTAACAGCATGACGCTTACTACCGGGCCAGCACTCTGCTGCAATCGATAGACACGAGTTCCCCACCAGATGACCAGATAGGCCTGAGTAATAATCACAGCACTTAACCATAGTGGCAGCGGAGGACTAATAGCCTGCAGGATCAAGCCCAAAACGAAAACAGCCAAACCACCGGCCCAATAATGGATGGCTGTAACTTGCCGATTCAGTTGACTGGCCACCAATAAACCGATGATAGAAACCACCGAAGTGACAGCCAGAACCAGAATGAGGGTTGTTATATCCAGCATATCAAGGCGTTACAACGCTAACTTATTTTTTTCCAATTCTACGCCCACTACTATCACGGGGCCAGCAAAATCATACAAATCCGCACACCATGCACATCACCTGCAGGAACCCTGATTTGTTCATGCCTGTGTAAAAGCACGTAAAGCCGCCTTTACAAAAGCCTTTTAGCCCTCTGTCTGACCTAATATTGCTTCAAGCCCTATGCAATAGCCGTGCAAACCGTCTTGAACCCCTTGAGGTCAATGATATGAAAACTTTCATCCTGGTCAGCAGCTTTTGTTTCACCGCACTCTTACTTGGCACCAGTGCCCAGGCTGCCACTTTTGGTGCCACCCAACGCATGCAGACCGGCAATGAACAGGTTCAGTCAGTTGGTCAGCAAAACCGTGGTCATGCGCGGCGACAGCACCAGCAAAGCCAACGCAATGCTACCCTCAGCAATCACCGCTCATCCGGTCCGGCTCGTTATAGCGCGCAACCACAGCGCCAGCAGCGGCACCACCACCAACAGCAACGCCACCCGCGGCATAATCGTGAGTGGTCACGCCAGCACAACCCACGTCACCAGCCACCACGCCAGGTATTCCGACACCATGATCATTACCACCGCTCGCCTCCAGCCGTGAGCAGCTTGCGTCATCAGGTGTATGGCAAGCGGCATCACTTCAAACGAGGACCGGCGCTGCCACGCCATGTAGTGATTGTCCAGGGCCGACCCATGCCCCATGGCTGGGGAAAACCCCTGCCCTACAATCAGCTCAGGCACCTGCCGCACTACCCCGGCTATGAATGGCGTCTCGCCGGACGCGATCTGATCCTGATTGCAGCAACCACAGGGATCGTCTATGCAATTCTGGATAATGTGCTCTGAACAGGCTGTCTGCCAGCATGTACCCACTGGCAGAGACTGACGACCTGTCCTGAATCAATATTTTATTTATTTTGTTGTGGCATAGTCTGAGGTAGTGAACTTCACTCAATCTGAAGGCTCAGAACCTTCAGGTACTCAACAAGAAGGATGCCCTATGCAAATTCAGGTCAACAGCAAGCATGTTAACGGTAGCGTCAGACAACAAGAGTGGGTCAGTGCCACCGTGCAAGGTGAACTGAAACACTTTGACGAGCTTCTTACCCGCGTTGAAGTTCATCTGAGCGATGAAAATGCCCACAAGTCAGGCGCAGATGACAAGCGCTGTCAGATTGAACTGCGGCCCAAAGGCCATCAAGCTCTATCCGTAACGCACAAAGCTGCAAGCCTGGAACAAGCGGTAAGTGGTGCTGCGGAAAAAGCCTACAACGCCCTGGAGCGCCTGACAGGCAAGTTAAGCAGTAAACATACAGGTGCCCAGCCCGACCTGAACGAGCCGAACGCAGAGCGCGATGCCCTGCTGCAGGAAGAGTTCCTCGACAAGCAATCCGAACTGGAAGGCAGCTGATCCAACGACAACGGGCGAGCTAACAACTCGCCCGTCTGAGAAACGCCAAAGGCTTTTGCACTGAGGTCAACTCACCCTACTCACCCACTGCCAACTCACGCTCAATGACGCCAGACAGCGCATCCCACACCGGGCGTGGCAGGTGAATGTTGTCGACAAATACTGTCGGTGTACTAGCTACCTGAAGCTGGCGGGCAACCTGAAGCGATGCCTCCACCGCTTCTTTTTGCTGCTCACGGCGCAGGCAACTGCCAAAGCGGTTGGCATTTAACTCAAGGTCATCCGCATAGCCAACAAAGGTTTCTGTCGGATCGCTCTCTAGACTCCAGCCTGACTGATTGGCAAACAACTTCTCGTGCATGCCCCAATAGTTGTTTTGTGCCCCGGCGCATCGCGCCGCCTGGGCTGCAGCCATGGAATTCCGGTGCTGGCTGAGCGGCATATCAAAAAACACCAGGCGTACCTTGCCGCTGTCGATATAGTCAGCCTTCAACTGCGGGTGCAAACGCGAGAAAATGGCACAGGCAGGACATTGGTAATCAGCAAACTCACGCACTACTACAGGAGCATCCGGATCTCCCAGATGAACGCCGTACTGGTCAAACTCGCTCGGGAAAGGCGGTGCGCCCTCTGCAGCCTGCGGTAGCCCGCCAACCGGGCCGGTACCAGGCGTCGCCAGGTAGATGGCCAAGGCAATCAGCCCGACAACCAACAAGGAACCACCACCCCAGATCAGGAATTGCTGTCGTTTGCGTTGACGGCTGGCAACCGTCGGTTCACCTTTTGCCTTGCGGCGTTTGGCTTCACCCATAACTGATTATCCTTGGCAGATTTAGTGTTTGCAGTCATAACACTATAACCGAGCAAGCAGATACAGACAGCCGGTCAAACCCCGATATCTTCATACCAGAGCTCGGGGTTGGCCGCGATAAAGTCTTCCATTAGTCCGATACAGGTCTGATCCTGCCTGACGCTTAGCATAACCCCGCGCTCACGCAGCAACGCCTCTTCGCCCATGAATGTCTGGTTTTCACCAATCACCACCTGTGGAATGCCATACAGCAGGATTGCCCCGCTGCACATGGAGCAAGGTGACAGCGTGGTGTAGATAACTGACTCCTGATAGACCTTCGCAGGTTGTCTGCCAGCGTTTTCAAAAGCGGCCATTTCGCCATGCAGAATGGCACTACCCTGCTGTACCCGCTGATTATGGCCACGCCCGATAATACGGCCCTGGTGAACAATCACCGAACCAATCGGAATACCGCCCTTCGCCAGCCCCTTGCGGGCTTCATCAATGGCGGCTTGCATAAATTCATCTACCATAGCCTCAGGTCAATCCTCTTCATCATTGATATGACTCAGCTTGTCATAGTCCAGCTGGTTCAATTCCTCACCTTCAACAAGCCCCTCCCAGTGATCATGCGGCGGCTCATCATCCGGCAAGGTTTCATGCGGCTGGTTGTTTTCACCCGGGTGTTTGTGGTCGGCAGGCATACTAACCTCACTGGCAGCCACTGGCTGCGGTTGCGAAATAACAGTTCACAGAAACAAGATAGCAGAGGAACCGCAGATCAATTACGAATGCAGCCTGTATTGACGGCTAAACGCGACCGGCGATTGCAAAAACGGCTCGCGCAACGCAAGATCAAGCAGCATATCGCCATCACGACAATCAGCTCTTACCCTGGCACCGGCTCGGCATAACGCATGCTCACATTGCAACTCGACATTGTCACCATGATGACCTTGCTGGCCAGCGGGCATCTGATCCTTGCGCTGATGCTGTCGTGGCACAGGGTAGAACCCTCCTTGCAAGCTACGGTGCGCATATGGCAGGCGGCGCAATTGCTGAAGGCTCTGGGCGGTGCAGGAGTTGCTTTC
>SKFV01000265.1 GCA_007117785.1 Pseudomonas sp. | reverse complement strand
GACAGCGCATTACGGAAGGACTCACCGGTCACCACGATCAGCAGCATCAGCATCATGCGCTTGAACGGTCCGTTGTACTTGAGCACCTTGAGCCCTTTTTTCCAGTCCGTTTGCTCGACGGTCTTGGGCGGTGCTTCTTTTACAAACGCCAGAGCGAGAAATACGGTGATAGGCAAGGTCACTATAAACAACCAGGCCATACCCGCCAGAATGGGGCCATAACCCATGCTCAATTCACCATCGGTGCCCAGCAACCAGATGATGAACTGCATAAAGAAACCGTCCGTGTGACCGGCGGCATAGCGCGAAATCATCCCCTGCACAATGGCCGGGGCCAGTGCCGCCATAAACAGCCCGATCAGCACATAACCCTCACGCGAGGCGGTAACCCGGCTGCGCTGGTGATAGACCGGTGACAACTCGGCGCCCCAGGCACCATAGGGCAATGTCACCATGGTCCAGCCCAGGTACATCAGCACTGTCCATAGCAGAAGGTGGCTTACGCCGACATCGTCAGGTGGCATAAAGAGCATCACGGTGCCCAGCAGCACCAGGGGGGTACCGAAAAAGATCCACGGCTTGCGACGACCAAAACGGGTGCTTTTGCGGTCACTGATGGTACCGATCAAGGGATCGGTAATCACATCGGAGAAGCGGGCCAGAACCAGTACCAGGGCCACCAAGCCCATATTGATACCCAGTTCACCGGCATAGAAAGGAGGCAGGTAGACCACCAGTGGGTAGCCAATCACAGCCAGAGGCATACCAATTGACCCGTGGATCAACAGGGTCGAACGCTTGAGGATACCGCTTTGACTCATACATCTCTCCCGCAAGAGAACCGCGCAAGCTCCCGCAGGGCTTGCATTGTTATGGTTATGCGACTCTTCGACTCTGACACCTGCCTCCGGAAAACCGATACCTGGCACGCGTCAACTTCAGTTAAGGGTTTGGTTGCTTATTTGTATTTGTCGGCAACGCCCTGATTCTTATGTATGTCTGGCGCCAAAGCAACTGCGAACGGTCATTCATTTTTACTTTCATCCCGAGCCCAGCGATCATTACTCAAGTACAGCCTCTCAAAGAACGCGGCAGGCCTTGCCAGCCCTGAACCTGAGCACATATCAAGCTGCAGGCTGACAGCTTATTCATCCAGCTTATGAAGGTGAACACTCAGTCATTCAATGACGATTTATTTCCTGCAAGCGCCCCCTGGAGCGGGAACCGACATCCACTTTACTGATCGAACACTAAACAAGGAGACGATAATGCACCTTAAAAACCCGCGCATTCTGCTAACCGCTGGCAGCCTGCTGCTCACTGCCAGTCTGATTGCTCCACTGACCCATGCTCAACCACCACAGGCCCGTGGACAGGCTGCTGAACGCAGTGATTCGCATGGCTCAAGCCGCGCCAATTCACAACAACGCAGTGACAACCTGATGCTTGATGAAGCCGTTATTCGCAGTATCTTCCGCGAGCAACGAGAGCACCTGCAGCCAGCGGAACCCCTGCCACCTGGCATACAGCGCAACCTGGCACGAGGCAAACCGCTTCCGCCCGGTATTGCCAAGCGCTTCGACGATCGAGTCTACCGCCAGTTGCCACGTTATGAGGGGTATGAGTGGCGCCAGGTAGGCCGTGATGCCGTTCTCGTTGCCGCAACCACTGGCGTTATCGAAGCCATCGTCAACAACATTCTGGATTGACTGATATGTCTGCCGCAGGATTGCCTGCGGCGGACATTGATGCGAAAAGATACACATTAGCCCTGCACACTAAGCCGAGATTCCTTAGTCTTGGATTTTTGGGTGCCAACAATGCTATCTCTGCACAAACCGCTTGCCTGGGCTCTGATCAGCCTTTTACTGGCCGGAACGCTGTCTGCCTGCAGTACCACCAGGCTTGGCTACAATAATTTACCCTGGCTGGTCAGCTGGAAAAGCCGTGATTATGTGCCTTTGACGCGTGAGCAGCGCAGTTGGCTGCGTGAGCAAGTCGCCCTGCAGCGTGATTGGCACTGCCAGCAGGAACTCCCCCGATACCCGGCACTGCTTGATCAACTGGCCACTCCTCTGCTCAACGGCAACCCCAGTGCCAAAACCCTGCTGAGTAGTCGTGACCAGCTGGAACCCACACTTGATCGCCTGCTGACCAACCTGGCACCCACCTTGGCCGAGCTGTTGCAACAACTGGATGATGACCAGATTGCAGCATTACAGCAAAACCTGAACGAGCAACAACAAGAGCTGTACGAGACTTACGTCGCACCCGATGCGGCGACCCAGGCCAGTGAACGCCAGGAGCGACTGGAGCGACGCCTGCGACCCTGGATCGGTCGCCTGCAGACAGAACAGCAAACACGCATTGCCGAATGGTCAGCGCAACTGGAGGGGCAAAACGCTATCTGGCTGGATAACCGAAGCTATTGGCTGGACGCTTTCAATGCCACTCTGAATGCGCGCGAGCAGACTGACTTCAACGCACGCATCAAACGCCTGCTCACCGACCGCGAAAGCTACTGGACCGAGAGCTTCCGGCAACGCACCGAGATCAATAGCCAGTTGGCCGCAGAGATGCTCAGCGATGTCGTCGCGCTCAACTCATCAAGCCAGAATGACCGCTTGCGCCAACGCCTGGACCGCTTGCAGGCCGATATTGCCCGAATTGATTGCTCTGACAGCAACTGACCAACGGTCGGATCAATGCAGCCCCGTTGATCCGGATCAACTGCCGTAAGCATCAACTGGTCTACAGTGACCTTATAGCTCACTCACTGTCCAGGAGTTGTGTCATGCCCACCATGAAAGCTGCCGTATTTGTTGAACCCGGACGCATCGAAATCCAGCAGCGCCCGATTCCCGAGATTGGCCCTACCGATGCCTTGCTGAAAGTCACCACAACGACCATCTGTGGCACCGACGTGCATATTCTCAAGGGCGAGTACCCGGTCAAGCCCGGATTGATCGTCGGTCATGAACCGGTCGGCGTGATCGAAAAGCTCGGCGAGGCAGTGACCGGCTACAAGGTGGGGCAACGCGTCATCGCGGGTGCCATCACGCCTTGTGGCCAGTGCCACCCCTGCCTTGATGGCGTGTCCAGCCAGTGCGGCGGCAAGGCCATGGGCGGTTGGCAGTTTGGTAACACCATTGATGGTTGCCAGGCCGAATATGTGCGCATCCCCAATGCCCAGGCCAACCTGACCCCGGTTCCGGATGGCTTGACCGACGAGCAGGTACTCATGTGTCCGGACATCATGAGTACCGGTTTCGGTGGTGCGGAAAATGGCCATATCCGTATTGGCGATACCGTAGTGATCTATGCTCAAGGTCCCATCGGGCTCTGCGCGACTGCCGGCGCCAAGCTGATGGGTGCCACGCACATCATCGTCATTGACGGGGTAAAAGAGCGCCTTGAAGTCGCCAAGCGTCTGGGCGCTGACGTCACCATCAATTACAAGGAAGAAGATCCGCTGGCAAAAATCCGCGAGCTGACCGATGGCCAGGGTGCGGACGTCGCGATTGAAGCCTTGGGCACCCAGGAAACCTTTGAAGCCTGCCTGCGCGCGCTCAAGCCCGGCGGCACACTGTCAAGTCTGGGTGTGTATTCCGGCAAGCTGTCACTCCCGCTGGACGCCCTGGCTGCAGGTCTTGGCGACCACAAGATAGTAACCACACTGTGCCCCGGCGGCAAAGAGCGTATGCGCCGCCTGATGGCTGTGGTGGCCTCCGGGCGGATTGACCTGACGCCTATGGTGACTCACCGCTTTAAACTGGATGACATCGTGGCAGCCTATGACCTGTTCAGCCACCAGCGTGATGGTGTACTCAAGGTGGCCATAACGCCATGAGGCCAACCAATCGACTCAGCCCAGCGTAGCCAGAATGCTACTCAGGGCTGAGGCCGGTTGCTCAGCACGGGTGATTGGACGACCAATAACCAGATAGCTGCTACCGTTTTCCAGTGCCTGGGCCGGGCTGACGATACGTTTCTGATCATCCGCACTGGCGTCGGCCGGACGGATACCCGGGGTAACCAACAGGAAGTTTTCATTCAGAGCCCCGCGCAATGCCTTGGCTTCACGCGCGGAGCACACTACGCCATCCAGCCCGCAATCCTGAGTCAAGCGTGCCAGACGCTGAACCTGAACCATGGGCTCTATATCCACTCCGACTTCTACCAGATCTTCCTGTTCCAGACTGGTCAGAACCGTGACCGCAGTGAGTAGTGGTCGCGCGCCTGTGCGTTGCTCGAGGACTTCCCGGCAGGCATCCAGCATGCGTCGACCGCCGCTGGCATGCACATTGACCATCCATACACCCAGCTCGGCTGCGGCGCGCACGGCAGCTGCAGCGGTATTGGGAATATCGTGGAATTTGAGATCAAGAAACACCTCAAAGCCCAAGGTGTGCAGCTGCTCTACCACCTGGGGTCCGCTGGCAGTAAAGAGCTCCTTGCCCACTTTGAGACGGCACAGTTGCGGGTCCAGTTGGCCTGCTAGAGTCAGTGCGGCGGCGGCATCTGGAAAGTCCAGGGCAACAATTACGGGTGTCGTGCAGGTCATGCATACTTCCTGTTGTGAAAACGCATCGTGCGGTGTGGTTGATTGCCTGACAGGGTCTTGTTCAAGGGATACCCCGTTTTCAGTTCCCCTGGCTGGATCGGCTGGTTTCCGGCAAGCGCTTGTCCGGTTCAGGACGCAAGCTCGACCATTGATGGCACGTCGGACACTGCCAGTGCAATTCACGTGCGGCAAAACCACAAGAATGGCAACGATAGGCGTATCTGCTGGCCACCAGATCAGCAACAATGTGCTGTTCCAGGTCCCGAGCCTCGCTATCAGCCACCGGCAGAGTCATCAGGTAACGCAGCAGACCCAGAGAAGGCTGCCGCCGGGCAATATCCTGCACAAAGCGCAATGCCTCATTCTCGTCATGACTGCGCAGCTCATTGGCCTTGGCCAGCACCACTGCAACCGGAGGGTGAGCAGTGTGCGCCAGTACCCGCTCCAGATAACCGAGTAAATCCAGGTTGCCATTATCCTTGCACCAATAGGCCAAGGACAAGGCTTGCGGAACGAAATCGGCACCTTCTGCGACCAAACGCTGCAACCACTTGGCGCAATCAACCGGCTGCCGAGCCTGGTGCTCGAGTTCAGCCAGTAGCAAAATTGCCCGCACACAGTGGCGGTCAATTTTCAGCGCCTGCAACAACAGGCGTCGCGCCATGGGCCATTCAGCTCGCTGCAAGGGTGCGCGGGCCTGCTCACAATGATAATGCGCCAGCGGGGTGGCAAATTCTGGCTGCTCACGCACCAGTAACTGGCCAATTTGGATGGCCTGTTCCCAGTCATGCCCGCGCTCATGCACCTTGACCAGCTCAATCAGTGCATCGGCACGCAACGGTGAGCGGTCAGAAATCAGTTCCTGCAACAGGCGCTCAGCGCGCTGATCCAGACCAACCGCAAGATAATCACGTGCCAGTTCAAGCTGCACACTATCGGATTGCTGGCGTGAGAGATTGGGGCGGGCCAGCAGGTTTTGATGCACCTTGATCGCCCGCTCGACGTCACCGCGCTGGCAAAACAGCTTGCCGATGGCAATATGGGTTTCTACGGTTTCAGGATTGACTTCAAGCGCACGGATAAAGGTTTCGATTGCTTCATCGGGTTGCTCATTGAGCAGGTAGTTAAGGCCAATGAAGTACTGTTTGTCGACCGCACTGCCATGCGGTTGCAGCATAACGCCGACCTTGATCGCCTCACGGCGGCCCAGATACCACCCAATCATCAATGCCAACAGGAATAGACCGAGAAACAGCAAATGCTGCATTGCCATCAACCCTTGATAGCCTGGGTACGCAGCTTGTCGATTTCCTTGCGGTGACGG
>SKFV01000298.1 GCA_007117785.1 Pseudomonas sp. | reverse complement strand
GGCTGTTAAAATCTTATTAAACTCTCTCTATGGCGCTTTAGGTAACAAGTATTTTAGATTCTTTAACCAACAGATCGCTGAAGCTATTACTTCTTCTGGCCAGTTAGTAATCCAATGGTCAGAGAAAACAATTAATGGATACCTAAATAAAATTTTAGGAACAAAAAATAGCGACTATGTTATTGCGATTGATACGGATTCTTGCTATATTAATTTATCCAAGTTGGTTCATAAGGTTAATCCTAAAAATCCAATTGATTTTATTGATGCTGTCTGTAAGGAAAAGCTTGAACCTGTCCTTGAAAAATCTTATGCCAACTTATTTCAAATCATGGGCGGAACTTCCAACCGAATGATTATGGAGCGTGAGGGTTTAGCGGATAGAGCAATATGGACTGCTAAAAAGCGATACATCCTTAATGTGTATGACAATGAGGGTGTTCGATATAAAGAACCAAAGCTTAAAATCATGGGCATCGAGGCTATCAAATCTTCAACTCCTCACGTATGTCGAGATGCATTAAAGTCGATATTCAAAACAATCATGACGAAAGGTGAGACTGAGGTTCAATCTGAAATATCAGAGTTTAAAACCAAGTTCTTTTCATTAGAGGCAGATAAAGTAGCATTCCCGCGTGGGGTAAGTGATGTCGATAAGTATATGAAGGGAAATACATATCGACCAAAAACGCCAATCAATTCCAGAGCTGCAATATTATATAACGCTAGAGTGGATGAATTAGGCCTTAAAAATAAGTACCAACAAATTAAAAATGGCGACAAGATTAAATTTGTTTATCTTAAAAAGCCTAATCCAATCTCAGAAAACGTAATTGCTTTTCCTGAGTATTTACCTAAAGAACTACAGCTGACTAAGTACATTGATTATGAGACGCAATTCCAGAAAACCTTTGGAAATGTTATCGAGCCAATATTAGAAAAGATCGGTTGGTCTTTAGAGGAAAAGGGAAGTTTAGATGACTTTTTCTGTTAAAGTTGTTTACATTGAAGGCGCAACAAATTATAATAGACAATATACTAAGGAGATATAAATGAAACTTGTAAGATTAACGTCAGGCGAAGAAGTTATTTGTGAACTTGAGCACACGATGGATGGCAATTACATTATTAAAGATGGTGTAATGTTAACAGCTTTAGGCGAAGGCCGTATTGGATTTATGCCATTTATGGCTTATTCTAACGGTGATGCAATTGAGGTCGATAAGCGATTTGTGATGTTCGTGACTGAGCCCGCGCAAGAAATTGTAGATAACATCGTTTCTAGCCGTAGCGGAATTCAAATTCCTGAAAAGAGTGGTATTATTCTATGAGCAAAGACTGGGTAAAAGATATTAGCGATATGCATTCTAAATATCGAGTGCATGATTGGCTTAAGGCTGTACAATCTGAAGAAGATTATGAAAAGCTTAATAGCTTTTTGCGTTTCCGCCTCGATTGTATTGCTGAAGAGTTGCAGGAAACTCGTGATGCCCAATACGCAAAAGATGCAGAAGAAGTTGTAGATGGTCTAATCGATTTATGCGTATTTGCAATCGGCACAATGGACTTATATGGCATCGATGCTCATAAAGCTTGGGATAGAGTATTACAAGCTAATATGAGTAAAGAGGTTGGAATTAAAGAAGGTCGGCCAAATCCTTATGGATTGCCTGACTTAGTTAAACCTGCCGGATGGGAAGCACCTTCGCACGAAGGCAACCATGGGATTTTACCAACAGTATTAAAATAGGATATTATGATTACTTGCACTTTATTTGATAGCATATATGACAATAAAACTCACAAAAAAGTCGAGTACAAAGACTTTAATGAGTTTAAGTCTGTTTTATTTAAACTTGCAAGTATGAGTAAATATGCTACGAAAAAAGAAGCACCGCTGATATCTCCGGCGGTGTATTCTCCTGGTTCTACTAGAGCAAATGATAATGTAGAAAAGTGGACAAAATTCGCTATACTTGACGTGGATTCATATTCAGGAACATTTGAGGATATCACCAAGCAGTATAGCGATTATTCCTACGTTTGTTATTCTACCGCATCATCTACTATAGAAAAGCCTAAGTTTCGGTTAGTGTTTCCTTTGACTTGTGAGGTGTATGCTGATAAACTAAAACACTTTTGGTTTGCTTTAAATAAAGAAATCGGCGAAATTGCTGATGGCCAAACTAAAGATATATCAAGAATGTTTTATATTCCATCTAGATATAAGGGAGCTCACAATTTTATTTTTGAGCATGATGGCGTTATCATTAACCCCTATGACTTAATGGAAAAGCACCCATACGTAGAAAAGCCAACAACAATGATTGATAAGCTTCCACCAGCTATTCGCGATGCTCTTATTGCTCATAAGCAAGCCAAGCTAAATAATACAAACTTTACATGGACTAGCTATAAGGACTGTCCATTCATTAATAAGTCTCAAGTGAGCGAGTACAAAAACATCACCGACACCGGCTGGTACTTTAAGATGTATGAAATTATGGTTACCATTGCCGGCAATGCAATATCTAAGGGATATCCTATTACTTCTAAAGAAGTTGAATACATTTGCCGAACACTAGATCATGAAACAGGTGGATGGTACGGCAAAAGGCCGATGGCAAAAGAAGCTCAAAGGGCAATAGATTACGTGTTCAAAAATAGCATATAGATGTTTACATTGCTGATGTAATGTTGTATAATGAACTTATATTGAAATGAGGAATTAAATTATGCGTACATCCAAAAATTATATCATGACCGTTGATCCACTATCTGTGACTGATATTGAAAAGCTAATCCTTGTAAAACAAACCATTGCAAAAAATAACCGACTGGGAAGATTGAGTAATCGATATACCCCATCGCGCGTGGTCGTGCGTGGGCGCGTACCAGTATCTAAGGATTCAGGCCAATACTCCTATGATAGATGTGGTAATGTGCTTGGTGGAATCCATAACGCTGAACGGTGGGATATCTATGTATATGCAAGATGATGCAGCAGCAAGAATCGGAGCTATTGGAGAAGATGTAGTAGTAGAATTCTTTGATAGAGCTACTAAATCCAAAGATTGGTATGATTCGAAGAAAGACGGTAAGATAGATGGACTTACTTATGAGGTTAAGACCCATCGCCTGAATTATAAATGGAAAGGTTTTTGGATACCAGAAAATCAATTTAAAAAACTTGATAATGTAGACATCTTATTCTTTGTACAAGTACCTGAGTCAGAGGAAGATGCTCTAATCTTATGGTTGTGCACCAACCATAAAGTATCATTTGAGCAATTCAATTTTAAAGGCAAAACTATGAGGAACTATCCACTCTCTAAGTGCCTTTATTTAGGAAAAACTAAAGATGAAAGGGCCAACCAAGTGCTTGAGTATTCCCAACAAATATCAACTGTAGATAGGTTTAAAAAATGAGAGAATCCTTAAAAGTTTTAGAAGAATGTGCTGAACTCCAAAAGCGCAAAGCTAATGATTACCAAAACCCCAACTCGAGAATCACTCAAGCTGATTACTACCCTCGCGGCGTTGCTTCTATTTTAGATATTATCAATACTAAAGTGCTAAGGTTATATTCGGTCTTAGAAGCAATGCAATATGACCCAACCTATGAGCCTAACTTTGAATCGGTAGAAGATTCAGCTAAAGATCTCATTAATTATGCTTCATTCATGGTTGCTTATTCTAGAGGTAAGCTTCAAGGACAAGATCCTAAACGTGACTTTTTAAATAGGGAGGTAAATGATGTACAAGAATGTTGATCACCTGCGTCGATACTTTGTCGAAGAGTTGCTTCAAGAGCGATTCACCACAGATAAAACCGGCGAAAAAACCATTGAAATCATTGGAGCTTCATTCATAGCTGACGAGCCAGCTATTTTTGGTACACCAAATGAAGATTATATTGAGCGAGAGCTAAATTGGTATAAGTCTCAGTCAACTAATATTAATGACATTTATGGCTCGGAGAGAGAACCACCTAAAGCTTGGAAGTATGCCGCTAATAAACACGGTGAAATCAATTCCAACTATGGGTATCTAGTGTTTGGTTCTAAGTTCGGCTGCCAGTATAACAATGCTTTATTCGAGCTAGTCACTAGCCCAGATTCACGTAGAGCTTCAATGGTATACCAGCGTCCTACTATTTGGCAAGAATATAACGACCAACAGAAAAACGACTTTATCTGCACAAACGCGGTTACATACTATATTCGTGATGGAGTTATGGAATGCGTTGTGCAAATGAGAAGTAATGATGTTGTTTATGGCTACCGTAATGATTACGCGTGGCAAAAATATTTACTTGAGCAGATGGTAAAAGACTATAATATGCATAGTAGAAGTACAGATAAGGTAGAAGTTGGCCGCATCGTCTGGCAAGTACAGAATCTTCACGTATACGAAAAGCATTTTGATCTGGTGAAACTATGAAAAAACATTGGGATGAAAAATTCATGGAGACTGCAGCATTAGTGTCGACATGGAGCAAAGATCCTAGTAAAAAGATTGGAGCAGTGGCGGTTGATGATAACCGCCGAATCCTTTCTACTGGGTATAATGGATTTCCTAGAGGCATTGATGATTCGCCTGAAAGGTACAATGATAGGGAAATTAAATATGCCTATGTAGTTCATGCAGAAATGAATGCAATATACAATGCGACATATAACGGAGTATGCTTAGAGAATTCTACTCTTTACGTTTATGGGTTACCAGTTTGCTCTGAATGCGCAAAGGGGATTATCCAATCTGGCGTGAAAAAAGTCATCATGGATTGTGGAGGTGATATCCCAGAAAGATGGATTGAATCTTGGAACAAAACAAAGGGAATGTTTGACGAAGCCGGCGTTGAATATGAGTTCGCTAATAAAGGTGTACAATAATCCTATAACAGTGTATAATGGTTAACATGATAAAAGTAATTACAAATCCAATTTCAAATGTTCCTGCAAAGGTTAAATCCCATGTCTTAGGTTGGTCTAAGACCTGGGCCTTACAGCTAGATGCCTCTATTAACCATAAGTGTACTCCACAGATAATGAATGCTGATGTGGTCTATATTGACCATGGAGCTAACTTTGGTGGCACGTTGAATCTATTCGGCGGTGCCAATAAAGAAGTCTATGACCGAATTAATATCCTATTTGCTTGCAAAAATATTGTATCCCTCGATTGGGATATGCCAGATTATGGAGCGATGCTAAAAAAGCGCCTCAATGCAGCAACAACATATGAAGGCATTACCGAAGAGTGGTGTGATAACATATCTCGACGAGTCAAGAATATAAAGTCCATTAAACAGCAAGATCTACCTTTTAAATCAGTCACTCTTGGTGATTCTCATAGTATTGCCTTTTCTGGTAATGGCCATAAAGTCCTAAGAAATGACGGCAAAACGCTACACGGAGCTTTAAAGGTAGGGTTAGAAAATATGTTAAGGGGTATCACTGATATTGAAGTGTTATATTTGTCTTTTGGTTCTATTGATATTAGGCACCATATCTGTCGTAATGAAGACTATGATATTGCTGACCTAGTTTCTAGATACATCGAACAGGGCAATGCAATAAAGGATAAATTTGGATGTGAGGTATTCTATTGCGCTCCAGTCCCAGTAGAATTTGAAGATAGAAGAATTCCAAAATCTGGGTTTTATAAGGGGACTCCATTCTTTGGAAGTATGAATGATCGGAGAAAGGTAACTGAGAAATTTATAGATGAACTAAATAAACAAAGTGGCGGAAAGATTATCATGCCACCAGAAGAATGGTATACAATGGATGGTGAGTTGTATGCTAAAACTTATATGGAACATGGAAGCTCTTTCCATATAGCACCACCATTCTACTATAGAAACGATTGGGGACAAACATGTATACAGTAACTGAAGATACCAG
>SKFV01000161.1 GCA_007117785.1 Pseudomonas sp. | reverse complement strand
TGGTCTATGGCGAAAACATCATGCACACCCTGCAGTTGGTGCAGAGCGGGGCAGCGGAGATGGGACTGGTTGCCCTGGCTCTGGCCAAAAGCCCAGAGATTGCGACCCAAGGCGGCTATTACCTGATTGATGACAGCTTGCACGAACCGCTTTACCAGGGCTTTGTGCTGACTCGGCGGGCGGCAGGCAATGCGACTGCGCAGGCCTTTGCTGATTTTATGGGCCGAGCCGAGAGCCGCGAGATCATGCAGCGCTACGGCTTTGTGCTGCCGGACGAGGACTGACCCTGCTGATGTGGACCCTGAGCCCGGCTGACTGGATAGCCCTGCAACTGACCCTGAAACTGGCCCTGATCAGCACCGTCCTCTTGCTGCTGCTGTGCCTGCCGCTGGCCTGGTGGCTGGCGCACAGTCAACGGCGCATCAAGGTGGTGGTCGAAGCCATGGTGGCTCTGCCCCTGGTACTGCCGCCCACCGTGATCGGCTTTTACCTGCTGATCCTGCTGGGCCCGCGTGGTGCGGTGGGTGGCTTTCTCGAGCAGATCGGCATTGGTCACCTGGCCTTTACCTTTACCGGGCTGGTGATCGGTTCGATGGTCTATTCACTGCCCTTTGTGGTGCAGCCCTTGCAGAACGCCTTCCAGAGCATGGGCCGTCGCCCGCTGGAAGTCGCCGCCACGTTGCGCGCCGGGGCGCTGGACCGTTTTTTTACCGTGGTCTTGCCGCTGTGTCGGCGCGGTTTTCTGACTGCTGCAGTATTGTCCTTTGCCCACACCCTGGGCGAATTCGGTGTTTTGCTGATGATTGGCGGCAGTATTCCGGGGCAAACTCAGGTGGCCTCGATTGCCATCTATAGCCACGTCGAAGCCATGGACTACGCCTCGGCCCATGGTCTGTCCCTGTTCCTGATGGCCATGGCCTTTATCATGCTGCTCAGTGTTTACGCACTGAATCGGCGCTTTCGTCTGGTCGGGGCAGCACAATGAGCCTGGACCTTCGCCTGAACCTGGTCCGCGCGGACTTCAGCCTGGCACTGGATGAATCCTTGCCGGGGCAGGGCGTGACAGCGATTTTTGGTCGCTCCGGATCGGGCAAGACTACCCTGCTGCGCTGCCTGGCCGGTTTTGAACCGGCAGCCGAAGGCGATATCTGCATCAATGGTGCGCACTGGCAGCAGGGGCGGCAAACTAAAGCTACCCATGAACGTGCCGTCGGTTATGTCTTCCAGGAAGCCAGCCTGTTCGACCACCTGACGGTAGCGGGCAATTTGCGCTATGCCTGGCGGCGGGTGCCAGCAGCAAGCCGGCACATCAGCCAGAATGAGGCGATCGAGTGGCTGGGGCTGGGCGAGCTGCTGGCGCGTTATCCGGATCAACTCTCCGGCGGTCAACGCCAGCGCGTCGCAATCGCCCGCGCCCTGCTCGGCAGCCCGCAGCTGCTGCTGTTGGACGAGCCGCTGGCGGCGCTGGACAGCACCAGCAAGGCAGAGATCATGCCCTATCTGCAGCGACTGCCGGGACAATTGCAGGCGCCCATCCTCTATGTCAGCCACACGCTGGAAGAAGTGGCGCAAGTGGCTGACCATCTGTTGTTACTGGAGCAGGGGCGCAGCCTGGGGCAGGGGCCACTGAATGACATGCTGACCCGGCTTGATCTGCCGCTGGCCTCGGCGGCCAGCGCCGCAGCTGTATTGCAGGCGAGGGTAGACAGCTATGACGCGGACTATCATCTGCTCAAGGTCACCACGGCTGCCGGCAGTCTGCACGTGCCAGCAGCCGGCATGCCGGCTGGTGAACAGGTGCGGGTACGTATTGCCGCGCGGGATCTGCTGCTGTCCGAGGCGCCGTTAACGGGCATCAGCGCGCTGAACAGCCTGCCGGCCATAGTGCTGGCACTTGCCGCCGATACGGATCCGGCCTTTAGCCTGATCCGTCTGGAACATGCCGGCCAGCCCTTGCTGGCACGTATTACGCGTAAATCGGCCGAGCAGATGCAGCTGGAACCGGGCACCGAGCTGCAGGCAATCGTGAAAACCGCCAGTCTGGTGGGGTAAGCCTCGGGGTATTGTCAAGCTTCAAGCGGCGGTCAGGCTCACGGCACATACTTTATTGCGGCCGTTCTGTTTGGCTCGATACATGCGCTGGTCGGCCAGCTGCAGGAGTTCTTCACGGCTGTTGGCCCGATCAAAGCGCAACTCGGCCAGGCCCACGCTGGCGGTCAGTGGCTGGCCTTCCGGGCGTGTGCCCAGGCCATGCTGCATGACCCGCTCCAGTGCGCGGCGAGCCTGAGTCATGTCGGTATCCGGCATGATCAGCAGAAACTCCTCACCGCCCCAACGCACCAGGCTGTCAGCGCTGCGCAAGCTTTGCAGCAAGTGCTCGGCGCAATCGCGCAGGGCGACATCACCCGCTTCATGCCCCCAGGCATCGTTGAGCGCCTTGAAGTTATCCAGATCGAAAAAGGCCAATGCCAGCGCACTGTTATTGCGCTGGGCCGCATCCCATTTGAGTTTGAAGATTTCTTCACCGCTGCCGCGCGAGAACACGCCGGTCAATGGATCGCGAATGGCGGTTCGCACCAGCGCCAGCATAAAGGCCAATTGGCTCATGCCGGCGAGGGCGCCGACACCGCCGATCAGCATCAGCAACCAGAAGGCACCGGCAAAGGAGGGCCAGTTGAGCACGCTCCAGCTGAGATAACCGGCCAGCGCCTGGGCACCGAGTACCAGCAGAATAACCACTAGATTCTCGCTCAGGGTCAGCGGGAAAATGGTCATACCGGCCATCAGCACAAAGGGCAGAAAGGCATAGCCGGCGCCAACGGCTTCGGACACGCTGTGCAGTTCGTAGCTGCCGAGCAGGGTATGTGAGCTGATATAGAACAGCGTCGGAATGGCAAAGAGCACCGCCAGGGCCTTGTAGGCCTGGGATAATTCACCGGTCGGCTGGTAGCAGGTCAGCAGCAGGAAAAAACCGGCGCTGACCAACAGACGCAAGACCAGCAAGGGTAGCCATAGCTCCGGTGGGAACACAATGATATCGACCAGTGACCAAAGGGGTGTCAGCACGGCAAACAACAGGGCAAACAGCCGTACCCGATTGACGATCAGGATGGCGCGGCGGCGGCTGAGCAGCAGCATGTGCCGGCGTGGAGCCAGCAGGCTGGGCAAGTCGCTGCCTTGCAGATCTTCATCCAGCAGATGGCTGATCCGTTCCCACAGGGTGTTGTTGAACATGGTAGTTACCCGGCTTGCCCTTTGGCCCGCTAGTGGCAATTTGGTATCCGGGTATTAGATCACGCCCATGGCGGCCAATAATTGACTAGAATCATGTTTCTGGTCATTCAAGTTGAGGAGTTGCGCGATGGTTTTTACCCCTCTGAATATGGATCGCCGTCAGGCGGTGCGGGTGCGCCCGGGTGATCAGCAGTGGCAGACGGCGCCCCAGGCCCCGGTCAAACGCTGGCCGCTGGAGCGGGAAGCACCGGAGCAGGGGCAGGTGACCAGTCTGGTGGAGTATCTGCCTGACGCCGAGTTTCCCCGTCACCGCCATCCGCAGGGGGAAGAAATTCTGGTGCTGGAAGGGGTCTTCAGTGATGACTCGGGTGATTACCCGGCAGGCAGTTATCTGCGCCATCCGCCGGGCAGTGAGCATACGCCTTGTTCCCGGCCGGGCTGTCTGCTGTTCGTCAAGCTCAATCAGTTTGCTGACGGGGATGAGGCGCTTTTGCGTTTGCACCCACAGCACCAGGTCTGGGTGCCGGACGCCCAGGGGCGGGAGCACTGCGAATTGCACCGGTTTGGTCTCGAGCTGACCCTGTTGCAGCATTGCCCTGCCGGAGAACGTCTGGCACTGGAAGCGGTGGCCGGGGGTGAGCTTCTGGTGCTGGAAGGCACCTTGATGGATAGTGAGGGCATGGTATTGCCGACGCATTCTTGGGTACGGGACCCCCGGCTGGGCCAGCGTGGCTGGCAGGCCGCCAGCGATGCACGTGTACTGCTCAAGCTGGGCAGTCTGCCGCGACTGCAACAAAGCTCACCGATAGGCTAGCCAACCCCGTCCAGGGCTGCTTATACTCTGACGCTATGTCAAGGTCACGTGATCGTCGCTCACTGATCGCCCTTGTTCTGAGCTGGTGCCTGTTTCTCAACATGTATGCCTGTTGCTTGCACCAGGCTGAGATGGTCACCCACAGCACGGATGAGGTGTCGATCGCCTATTGTTCGCTGTCCGAGCGTGCTGTCCATACAGTAGCGCTGGACGACAGTGGGCATATGCCTGCCAGTATGGCCATGCTGGCACCGGATTGCCCGCTGTGTTCCAGTGGTGCTTCCGTTGCGCTACTGGCAAGCGATTGGCAACTACCGCCATCACCCGCCTGGCATCCACCCGTTCACCCCTCCAGCGCCCTGCCGCTGATCAGCCAGCCTCCACACTGGCCCCCGGCCAGCCCGCGCGCTTCACCCCTGTACGCCTGATCTCACAGTCGCGTTGACCAGCCCGGTGCTGGTCTGGACAGATCTGGCTCAGGACCTCAGTCATGATGATTTTTTCTGGCCGCCGCACAGGCAGGCCAACCCTTGTATGCAGTTTGCTATTAGTGACCGGCAGTTGGTCGATCGGCGTGCATGCCGACAGCCACCACCTGCAACCCATGGTGGTAACCGCCTCCGGCAGCAGCCAGGCGATTGCCGATGTGCAGGCCTCGGTCGAGGTGTTTGATCGCAGCCGTATCGAGCGAGGTGCGGCACACAATGTCACCTCGGTACTGAAGAATGCCAGCGGCGTGCAAGCCAATAGCGGCGGTGCCACTGGGTCTATTTCCATTCGTGGCTTCAATACCAACCAGAGTCTGATTCTGGTGGATGGGCAACGTCGAACCAACAACTACAGCAGCAATAATCCCAACCAGTTGAGTCTCTACGATGTCGAGCGCATCGAGGTGGTCCGTGGTCCGATGTCGTCGCTCTATGGCTCGGATGCTCTTGGCGGGGTGGTCAATGTGATTACGCGCCGCCCGGGCAGTAATCCGGGGGTGCGGGTACGCTCGGTTATCGGCGCGACCGATGGTGGCCGGGAGACGCTGAATACCGGTTTCCACCTTGACACCGGCAATGAGCGGCTCGGGCATGCCCTGACCCTGGAGCAACTGCATCGGCAGTCCTATCGCCGTTCCGGTGATCTGGAAGATGACAAGGGCCGCCTGATCAACCTGTCGCTGGCCTACCGCGGTAGCTGGGCGCTGGATGATAGCCAGTCGCTGGACTGGACGTTGGAGCATTTCAAGCGTGATAACGACCTGGATGCGCAAGCGCTTATTCGCCGGCCAGGGTCGGTCCCGCCAGTCTTTGATGCCGTTCCATTCAGCCGCTATGAAGACGAGCAGCGCACCTTTGGCAGCCTGGCCTGGGAGCGGCTGGTCGGGCCGGGTGAATTGCGGCTGCGCGGCAGTTATGGCCGCAGCCTCGGCAGCACCAACCGCAGCTTCCCGGAAACCCGGCGCGAAGACAGTGATTACCGCCAGTACCAGACCGATCTGTTCTATCGCTTGCCGTTGACTACCGCGCACCAGCTGGCCCTGGGTGGTGGGCACAACCGCGATGAGCTGGATGTGACCATCAACTCACGGGCGGTTAAGCGCAACAACAGCTTTGCCTTTGCCCAGGATGAATGGGCGCTGAATGATGCCTGGACGCTGGTGTGGGGTGGCCGTTATGACCGCTTCGATGACGGTGACAATGCCTTTACCCCGCGCATCAGTCTGGGTTGGCAGGGCGATATCTGGCGCGGTCGGCTTGGGTATGGCGAAGGCTTCCGGGCGCCGTCCCTGTTGGAGCAATATGCCAGCTTCACCCGCGGCGGCGGGCGCAGTCTGATTCTGGGCAACCCGGATCTGCAGCCGGAGCGTTCAAAGGCGCTGGAATTGGCCTTGGGGGTTGATCTGGGGGTGTGGCAACTGGACGCGACGCTGCATGAGAGCCGGGTCCGGGATCTGATTCAAGCCATCCAGATCGGCAGTGAGCCCTTGCCGGGCGGTGGCGTGCGCAACCTGACCCAATACCAGAACGTGGAACGGGCACGCCTGCGCGGGCTGGAACTGGCAGCGCGTTGGGCGGCGACCGATCAACTGGCTTTGCAGGCCAGCTATGACTGGCTGGATGCGCGTGACCGCGACAGCGATCAACGGCTGTTCGGTCGGCCGCGGCATACCCTGCGGCTGGAAAGCCAGTACAGCCTGGCGGACTGGAACTTTACCCTGCGTGCCCGCCACCTGCGGGATTTCCGTTCGCAACAGATCGGTTGTCGCGGCGTGTGCCCGGCTTACGACACCAACCTCACCTGGGTGGACCTGCAACTGGGTTACCAGTGGAGCACGCAACTGGACATCTTTGCCGGTGTAGACAACCTGTTTGATCGCCCGGACCCGGACAACTTCGTTGCCAACAATGCCGGGACCGGCGGTGCGGGGAATGACCCGGATGCGCGTTACCTCTATCTGGGCGCGAACTATCGCTTCTGAGGCGCACAGCCCCGTTATCCGTAACGGGGCAGGAGAATAACAATGTCTGATGAGATGATCATTGCGCGGAGTGGCGGTCAGCCGACCACTCCTGCGCTGCGCGACCTGACCGCCTGGCCGGGATTAGCCCTGTTGCGCCGGCCCTGGTTCATGCGCAGCCTGCAAGGACTCAGTGTGGGCCTGCTGGTCTTGGCGATCGGCCTCGGGCTGTGGCTGCCGGACCGCCGTGATGGCCTGACCGTACTCCTGTTCTGGGGTATTTTCTGGCCCTTGCTGACGGCGGTTGTTACCCCGACGCTGGGGCCGGTGTTCTGCTCCCTGTGCCCGCACGGGGTGATGGGGCGCTGGATTCAGAAGTTCGGCCTCAAGCGCCGTTTCCCGCGTGCCCTGCGTGGTGCCTGGATTGGTCTGGTGCTGATTCTGCTCGGGTATTGGGCGCTGGCTTTCACCATGCCGGGTCTGCTGAGTGCTTCGACCCAGGCCACTGCCTGGTATTTCCTCGGCTTTACCCTGTTGGCGCTGGCCAGCTTTCTCTTCTTTGCCGATATGGCCTATTGCAAACATATCTGCCCGCTGGGGCGGGTGCTGGCCGTGCATGGCAAGGTCGGTGGTTTGCGCATTGGTACCGAGCAGAGCGCCTGCAGCCAGTGCACCACCTTTGATTGCGCCAGTGCCTGTCAGTACCACCTGTCGCCGTTCCGCTTCGAGGCGCGCAACAACACGGAAAGCTGCACCTTGTGTCTGGACTGCCTGCCGGCCTGCAACAAGGTGCAATTGCAGTGGCAGCGCCCCGGCAAACGGCTTGGCCAGCCCATGCAGGGCGCCAGTCGGCAGGATTTCTGGGTGCTGTTGCTGATCTTCGCCGTGGCCGGGGTGGGCATTCAGTTCCTGCATGGCCTGCAGCACACTGGATGGCGCGAGCACTTGCCCTGGAACCTGCTCGGTAGCTGGACCAACAGCGCGCTGGGGGTAGAGGTCAGCAGTTTCCGCTTCATGGGCCTGTATGTGCTGTTGTTTGCCGTTGGCCTGACCGTGCCGCTGGCGCTCTATGGTTACCGCTTGGCGGCCCGAGTAATCGGTGCCGATGCCCACGCGCTGGGTACCGATCTGGCCTACGGTCTGGCCCCGGTGGCCATCCTCAGCCTGGTCCCCCATGCCGTAACCCGCTTTGCCACCGCCAACGGCCCCGCGCTGCTGAATGAAACCGGTGCGCTCCTGGGGCTGGGTTGGCAGTTTTCCGCCTTTGCCGGGCGGGGTGATCTGTGGCTGCAGGTTCTTGGCTACTTGCCCTGGCTGGGAATCATATGGACTTTCTGGCTGATCTGGCGGCGTGCCGGGCACTGGGTGAGCACTGTGCCGCAACGCACCCTGGTCTGGGCGCTGGCCTGTTTGCCCATGTGGTTCTATCTGGGCATCTGGGTATTGAAGCTGCTGGCTCCGGCGGCGGGGGGCGGGCATGCGCATTGATCCGGGTGCGCGCTGGTGCATTGTCAAGGTAGGTCAGTTGGTTCAGGCGGTATTGACCGGGATCAACGCGGGATGGCACGTACGCATTAAAATGTGCAATCCCGTGATGGTGCACAGTCCATGAGGCCCTAACCGCTGTGATGTCAACCAGGCAAAACCGTCGTAGCTGGATTGCACTCGGTCTCATCTGGTGCGTGTTTATCAACACGTACCTGTGCTGCCTGCATCATGCGGCGATGGTGGCACCGAGTCCTGATGCCGTTGCGGTCGCCTATTGTTCGCTGACCGAGCAAGCACCCGTATGGGTCGTGCTCGGTGATGGCGAGCATGGCCATGCGCAAATGCCCATGCTGGCACCGGATTGCCCGCTATGCTCTAGCGGAGCCAGTTTTGTGGCGCTGGACCCGGGTTGGCATTTGCCGCCAGCGCCTGGCTGGCATCCCCCGATTCACCCCTCCAGCGCCTTGCCGCTGATCAGTCAGCCACCCCATTGGCCACCGGCCAGCCCGCGCGCGTCTCCCGTTATTACCTGAAACGTGAACTGAATTGGCCCGTCAAGAGACGTGGCCTTGATGTATTTAGACAGGAATGACTCAATGACGACTGCTTTTGTTTGCCAGGCGCTGCCGCGCCTGGCTGGTATCTCGACTGCCTTTATGATGCTCTTGGCTCCGGCTGTATTGGCCGATCATCCGTTGAAACTCGCGCCCGTCGTGGTTACCGGCGTGCATCAGGAAACTCCTCTGACGCTGGTGACCGATCCGAAAAATCCGCGCCAGCCCATGCCAGCCAGTGATGCTGGTGATTACCTGAAAAGCCTGCCGGGTTTCAGTGCCATACGGGGTGGTGGGACCAATAATGATCCGGTGTTGCGTGGCCTGTTCGGGTCGCGTTTGAACTTGCTCAACAATGGTGGGGAAATGCTCGGCGCCTGCCCCTCGCGCATGGATTCGCCGTCCTCCTATATTGCGCCGGAAACCTTTGACCGCCTGACGGTGATCAAGGGGCCTCAGACCGTGGCTTGGGGGCCGGGCAATTCCGCCGGTACCATTTTGTTTGAACGTGACCCGGAGGTTTTCAGTACGCCGGGTCAGCGGCTGGATCTATCCGCGGTGACAGGCTCGGCCAGTCGCCGCGACCTGCTGCTGGACGGCGCCATTGGAGGGCCAAGCGGCTATCTGCGGGTGACCGGCAATCGTTCACGCGCGGATGATTACCGCGATGGCAACGGTGATCGGGTGCCTGCGCGCTGGGATAAATGGAACACGGATCTGGCCATGGGCTTTACCCCGGACAGCGATACCCTGGTCGAGTTGACTCTGGGGCGCGGTGATGCCGAGGCCCGTTATGCTGGGCGTGGCATGGATGGCAGTCAATTCGAACGCGAGAGCGCCGGTCTGCGCTTTACCCGTGAACTCGCTGACAACGGGCTGACCAGCATTAGCACGCAACTGTATTACAACTACGCAGATCACGTTATGGATAATTACAGCCTGCGTACCCCGCCAACCAGCGGCATGATGGCGGGGCCAAGGGCGACCAATGTAGACCGGCGAACGCTGGGCGCGCGGTTCAGTACTAACTGGCTGCTGGATGATTGGGCGCTGCAGTTGGGCGCTGATGCGCAGCGTAACCGCCATCGCACCCGCAGTGGCATGGGTGAGGGCGCATATCGTGAGCTGCCCTGGCTGGAAGATGCACGCTTCAGTCAGTATGGCGTATTTGCTGAAGCGACCTACAGCGCGTCCACCAAGCGGGAGTGGGTCACTGGCGTTCGTCTGGACCGTCACCGTGCGCGTGATGGTCGTGAGCAAACGGGCAGTGGGATGATGGTGATGCCCAACCCGACAGCCGGGCAGAGCCGTAACGAGACCCTGCCGTCTGGGTTTTTCCGGGTAGAGCAGCGCTTCAGTGAACGCCTGCTGGGTTATGCCGGCGTGGGGCATGTGCAACGTTTCCCGGATTACTGGGAGCTGTTTTCACCCCGCGTTGCGCCGCTGGGAGAAACCAACGCCTTTACCGGGATTGATCCTGAGCGCACCACGCAGCTGGATGTGGGACTGCAATACCAGCAAGAAGGTCGCCAGGCCTGGGTTTCTGCCTATGCCGGGCGTATCGACGACTACATCCTGTTTACCTATCCTGCCGCGGGCGGCATGCCGCATCAGAACAGTCGGGCAGATAATGTCGATGCCCGTATTATGGGTGCCGAGCTGGGCGGGGTGTATCCGCTGAGTGAGCAGTGGTCGCTGGACGGCAATCTGGCCTTTGCCTGGGGCAAGAACCGCGATAATGGTCGGCCCTTGCCGCAAATGCCGCCGCTGGATGCCAGGCTGGGGTTGACCTGGGCGACGGATAGCTGGAGCTTTGGCGGGCTATTGCGAGGGGTTGCGGGGCAAGGTCGCACATCAGTGAATCAGGGCAATGTAGTCGGCCGAGATCTCGGTGATAGCAGCGGCTTTGCTGTGGCATCTGTGCATGCTGCGTGGAAAGCCAGCGAGCAAGTGCGCCTGAGCGCCGGCATCGATAACCTGTTCGATCGTGCCTACAGCGAACACCTGAATATGGCCGGTAATGCCGGTTTTGGTTTTCCTGCGGAACCAACCCGGATCAACGAACCGGGCCGGGCTTGGTGGGTGAAGCTGGATATGAGTTTGTAGGGTATTCTGAAGCCCAAGTATCTTGGGCTTTTACTCCGCCCTCTCCCCAACCCCGCCTGCGCCCCCCGGCCCTTCGCAGCGCTTCAGGCGTTCAGGCGGGTGAAGCATGCTTCACTGTTAATCGCCTTCACCCCGCCAGGGGAGAGGGGCTTTGGCTGTGCGGGGGACAGGGGAGTCATTATTAGCGAAAGCTTGGAGCATCTTTCCCAGGCGTCTCAGCGGAATCAATGTATGAGAAAAGACTTAGGCAATGCACGTTTAGCCCCTCTCCCCTGGTGGGAGAGGGGTTGGGGAGAGGGGGCTACTGCAATGGCTTCAGCGCTTCATCCCCATAGAGCGCAACCATCGCCGGTGATGCCCAGCTGGTCCAGCCACCCGCTTCATTGCGGCTGAGCAGCAGTACTTTCAGGTCCAGTTGCTCGGCCATGGCCTGGGCATCGTCAGTGCCCAGTACCATCAAGGCGGTGGCCCAGCCATCGGCCAGCATGTTGGAGGGGTGCATGACGGTCACCGAGGCCAGCTGGTGCTGCACCGGCATGCCGGTACGCGGGTCAATCGTGTGCGAATAACGCTGGCCGTCGGCTTCGAAATAGTTGCGATAGTCACCGGACGTAGCAACTGACAGGTCACGTACCGGCAGTATGTGCTGGGCCACTTCCATTTGCTGGCTGTCCGGCAGCTCGACGCCGATACGCCAGTGTTCGCCGTCACTGCGCACGCCCATGGCCAGCAGGTCGCCACCCAGATTGACCAGATGATTATCTATGCCTTGTTCCAGCAGCCACTGGGAAACGCGATCCACCGCATAGCCTTTGGCAATGGCGGACAGGTCAACATACACGTCTTGTTGGCGTTGGACCCGTTGACCGTCTCTGTCCAACTGCAGATGGCGGTAACCGACTTCTGCCAGCCTGCGTTCGATCTCGCTGTCGCTGGGGGTTTCCAATGGGCGGGCCTCGGGGCCGAAGCTCCACAGGTTGACCAGGCCACCCACAGTGACATCAAAGGCGCCATCACTGGCGCGAGCGATTTTCTCACTGGCTTCCAGGACGGTAAGCAACGAGCGCGACACCCGGACCCATTCACCGGGTTCGCCCTGATTTAACTGACTGAGTTCGGAGTCATCCCGATAGGTGGACATGCTGGCATCGACAGCGCGCATTTCTTCCAGTACGCCGGCATGCAGTGCTTCCAGTTCAGCCTCTGTAAAGGCGCCGGCCAGAGTGACCTGGTAGAAGCTGCCAAAGATGCTGCCCTGCAGGCGGTGTTGATCCGGCTGTGGCTCACTGCTGCAGGCGGCCAGCAGGAAAAAACTCAGCAGCAATGCCAGCAGGCGATGCGGATACAGCATGGTCAAGGTCCTCAGAGAAAGATCCACAGCAGCATAGCACCCAGCACCAGACGGTAAATCACGAAAGGCTGCATACCGATGCGTTTGATAAAGGCCAGGAAGTAATGGATGCACAGATAGGCGCTGATCCCGGAGAGCATTACGCCGCCAGCCATAAAGGCCCAGTCGACGTCGACATCACTTCCGATCAGATCTTTGGTTTCCAGCGCACAGGCAAGAAAGATCACCGGAATCGACAGCAGGAAGGAAAAGCGTGCGGCGGCTTCACGGCTCAGGCCGAGCAGCAAGGCGGCGGTAATGGTGATGCCCGAGCGTGAGGTGCCGGGGAACAGGGCAATCGCCTGGGCGATACCGATAAAGGCGACATCTTTCCAGGTCATCTGGCTGACTTCGCGGGTGCCGCGGTGACGCCAGTCGGCCCAGCCCAGCAGCAGGCCAAACACAATCAGACCAGCGGCCAGATAGATGGGTGAACGCAGCACGTTCTCGATCACATCCTTGAATGCCAGCGCCGCCAGGCCCACCGGAATGGTGCCGAGAATCACTGCCCAGGCCAGGCGTGCGTCGGCGTCCAGCGTGTGGGTGGCGAATGAACGGGTCCAGCTCTGGGTCATATTGATCAGATCCTGGCGGAAATAGATGATCACCGCGGCCAGGCTGCCCAGATGCAGCGCCACGTCAAAGGCCAGGCCCTGATCTTCCCAGTCAGTCAGTACCGGTACCAGAATCAGGTGGGCGGAGCTGGAAATCGGTAAGAATTCGGTAATGCCCTGCACAATGGCGAGGACAATGACTTGTATCCAATCCATGGGGTTTCCAAAGGGTTTAACAATTTAACGGCGGCCAAGTTAAGCATGCCTTGGCCGCTTTTGCGAGTCTCTGCTCAGCCTGCGGGTATGTTCAGGATGGCGGTGGCAATACTGAAATAGACGATCACACCAGTGATGTCGGCGATGGTGGTTACCAGGGGTGCCGAGGCCGTCGCCGGGTCCAACTTCAGGCGGTTGAGTACAAAGGGCAGACACATGCCGATCAGGCTGCCGAGGATGACGATCAGGAACATGCTCAGGGCGACCACCATGGCGATGTCCGAGCCGCCACGCATGGCGCCAATGGAGGCAATGGCGAGGCTCATGGTCAGCCCCAGTGCGCCAGCCACAAGCAATTCTTTACCCAGAAGCTTGCCCCAGTCGCGCAGGTGTACGTCACCGGTCGCCAGACCACGTACCATAAGGGTTGCGGCCTGGGCGCCGGCATTACCACCACTGGACATCAGCAGCGGGAAAAAGAACACCAGCACCACATAGGTGGCGATGGTCTCTTCATAGTAGCCAATACCGGCACCAGAAATGATGTTGCCGAAGGCCAGCAATACCAGCCAGCCCACCCGCTTGCGGTAGAGGGTAAACAGGCTGGCTCCGCGCAGGCTGCCGTCGAGCTTGCCGATGGTGCCCCCTTTGTGGATGTCTTCGGTGGTTTCTTCCTCGACCACGTCCATGGCGTCATCGTAGGTCACGATACCCACCAGGCGGTCGCCGCCATTAGTGATCGGTAGTGCCAGCAGGTCGTAGCGGGCAATCAGCTTGGCCACCTCTTCCTGGGCGGTATCAACCGGGGTGGACACCACTTCCCGGGCCATCAGGGTGCTGACGTCAGTCTGCGGGGCGGCAAGAATCAGATCACGCAGTGAGAGCACACCGGCGATCCGTTGCTGTTCATCCAGCACGTAGACCTGGTAGATGGTTTCCGCATCCGGCGCCGAGGTGCGGATGATCTGCAGTGCGTCATCCACACTGGCATCGGCCGGCACCACGACATAATCGCTGGTCATGATTGCGCCGGCAGTGCCTTCCGCGTAGCTGGACAGGCGGCGCAGGTCTTCACGCTTCTCCTGGGCCATCGAGCGCAGCACTGCTTGCTGGCGGCCGGTACTCAGCTGGTTGAACAAATCCGCGCGTTCATCCGCGTCCATTTGGTCAACCAACTGCGCCAGTTCGCGATCATTCAGCAACCGGCTCAGGGCCAGTTGGGCTTCATCGTCCAGATAGCCGAAGACATCTGCACGTTCATCCAGTGGCAGGTGATTAAGCAGGGCGATGGTGGTTTCTGCGTCTTCAGTGCGCAGAAAGTCCGCGAGGTCGGCGTCCTGCATATCGTGCAGCAGCTTGCCGATGGCGGCCTGATCCTCGCGCGCCATGGCAGAGCGCAGGGATGCAATAAGGCGTTCGTATTTCATGGTGTAGCTCCTGATCATGCGTGCCTGGGTGCACGCCGGAGCTACCCGGGAAGATTACCGGGGCAGATGTCCTGGCGTGAACACACGGGCAAATCGACCCTGGCGGGCCAGCGTGTTGCGTTCAGCGATAAAGCATCTACTGGGAAGGTCCATTACAGGCCTCATGTTGGCGCCGACATAGCGCGGCGTGCGTATTATAGATAAGGGCGCAGGGCGGGTCCGGACAGGACATCCAAACGTCATGCTGGCGCCCGTAGGGCCGAGTTCCACCTCGGCCAACGGTGCTGTGCTGTCGAGCAGGCGCTCGACATGCCCGGGACTGGAATCAGGCTGCGGGTGGCTCCGGCAGGCGCCGCAGCAACAGGGTCATCTCCGGCGCAACATCCACCGGCGATGATATCCACACCTGATGCCCCGTCCCGGGTGCGACCTGAACGTCATTACGGTGTTTGTCCTGCAGCCCATCCAGGCGGAACACATGATTGCCTGCCGGACTCATCAGCTCAACTTCATCGCCCAGCTCAAAACGGTTCTTCACCTCGATCAGCAGCCAGTCACCTTCACGCCGCAAGGCCTCGCCGACAAACTGGTGCCGGCTCATGCGCGAGCTGCCCTGCTCATAGTTCTGGTATACCCCGTGCGGATGGCGGCGGTAAAAGCCCTCGGTATAGCCACGGTTGGCCAGGCTTTCCAGATCATCCATCAGGCTGAGGTCAAAGGGTCTGCCTGCCACTGCATCATCAATGGCCCGGCGATAGGTCTGTACCGTGCGCGCGACATAGAAATGGGTCTTGGTACGCCCTTCAATTTTCAGCGAATCCAAACCCATCTGCACGAATCGCTCAACATGTTGCACGGCGCGCAGGTCCTTGGAGTTCATGATATAGGTGCCGTGTTCATCCTCTTCAATCGCCATCGGTTCGTCTGGTTTGTCGTGCTGTTGCACAATATGAAGCGGCTGCGCGAGCACTTCTATGTTGCCCTCGGCAGTTTCCACAGCGGGTTTTACGTCGTACTGCCAGCGGCAGGCATTGGTGCAGGCGCCCTGGTTGGCATCACGGTGATTGAAATAACCGGACAGCAAGCAGCGGCCCGAGTAGGCAATGCACAGGGCGCCATGCACAAAGACTTCCAGCCCGATATCCGGACAACGGCGGCGGATTTCCTCAACCTCTTCCAGCGCCAGTTCGCGCGAGAGAATGACCCGCTCAATACCCATCTGCTGCCAGAATTTGACCGTGGCCCAGTTCACCGCGTTGGCCTGCACCGACAAATGTACCGGCAGCTCCGGCCACTTTTCCCGCACCAGCATGATCAGCCCGGGATCGGACATGATCAGCGCATCCGGCCCCATGGCCACGACCGGTTCCAGGTCGCGCAGGTAGGTATCCACCTTGTTGTTGTGCGCGGCGATATTGCTGGCGAGATAGAAGCGCTTGCCCAGCGCATGCGCTTCGGTAATGGCGGCAGCCATCACTTCGGGTTTGTTGAAGTCGTTCTCGCGCACCCGCAGGCTGTAGCGGGGTTGGCCGGCGTAAACGGCGTCGGCGCCATAGGCGAAGGCAAAGCGCATGGCTTTCAGGGTGCCAGCGGGGGCCAGCAGTTCCGGGGCGTTAAGCGTCATCGGTGGTACCTGTGAGCAAGACAAGTTCGTGGCCGCGCAGGATAAGGGCTTGAGTAAAGAACGTATTGACCAGGATCAGTTGCCTGGTGGTTTTTTGATCGACTGCCAACACCCTGATCAATACAGCTGCCCCGGCTGGCTGCTTCGTGGCAAGGTTAAGGCACAATAAAAAATCAGCCAAGGAGATAAACATGCGCTGGAAAAACCGCCCGCCGGGTTCCAACTGGGGCGATTTTGGCCCCGATGACGAAGTTGGTCGGCTCAACCTGCTGACCCAGGAGAAGGTGCTACAGGGCGTTGCCGAAGTCCGTGACGGCCGCAGCTTTTGCCTTAGTCTGCCGCTGGATTATCCTGGCGGCAATGCGCTGAACAAACTGCGTCACCCACCCCGGCGCTTTACCTCCGGGCGCGCCGCCACGCCGAATTACAACTTCCCGCTGCAGCGCCTGAACCCGCTGTTCACCGACGTGGTCAGTGACGACGCCGTTCTACTGTTTACCCAGTACTCGACCCAGTGGGATGCGCTATCCCATGTGGGTGGTCTGTTTGATGCCGATGGTGACGGTGTCGCCGAACCGCTGTACTACAACGGCTGGCGCGCCGGTGAGGATATTGTCGGTCCGACTGACGCGGAAGACAGCCTGGAAGGGGTAGAAGCACGACGTCTGGGCATCGACAAAATGGCGGAAACCGCCGTCAGTGGCCGCGCCGTGCTGATCGATCTGGAAAAACACTGCGGGCACGCCCGTGAGCTGATTGGCCATGACCGCTTGCAGGCCATCATGCAGGCTGACGGCGTCGTCATCGAACCCGGGGACATGGTGTGTCTGTATACCGGCTTTGCCGATGTGGTTCTGGGTATGCAGCGCGAACCGGATGCGCACACGCTGGAAAACAGCTGTGCTGTACTGGATGGCCGCGATCCGGCGTTGTTGCAGTGGATCACCGACAGCAGTCTCAGCGTGCTGATTGCCGACAATTATGCGGTGGAGGCCTATCCTGCGCGTCCGGGTGCCAGTGAACAATGCTGCGCCGCACTGCCGCTGCATGAGCATTGCCTGTTCAAGCTGGGTATCCACCTTGGCGAATTATGGTACCTGACCGAGCTGGCGCACTACCTGCGCGCCACCCAGCGTTCACGCTTTATGTTGACCGCGCCGCCTTTGCGCTTGCCGGGTGCGGTGGGTTCACCGCTGACGCCGGTGGCGCTGGTCTGATATCACGCTGCTGAGTTGCACAAAAAAGGCCACCCGAAGGTGGCCTTTTTGTATTTAACCGACTCTGGCCGGCAGGAACTTCTTGTGCAGTCCGGCCATGATAAAGGCGGCAATCAGTATGCCCATCGAGAGCAGGAACAACTGCAGCTCAGTCATTGCCACCAATGGGTTGTGTGGCATGGCCAGCAGTAAGCCACCGATTACCAGCATCAGGCGTAATGGCCAGTGCAGGAAGCCGCGATGGGTCAGGTTGCCGAGTTTCGGCAAATAGCCCTGTAAGCCCCCGGCAATCATCAGAATCCCGCCCACAGCACAGCTGATGGCGACGATAATCTCCCGGGGTGTGCCTTGCAGGATCAGTGCGGGTTCCAGCACAAAGAAGAACGGGATGAAGTAGATGATGCTACCCATCTGCATCGACACAAAACTGGTCTTCATCGGGCTGGAGCCAGCTACCGAGGCGGCAGCAAAGGCGCCAATCGCTACTGGTGGTGTGATAAAGCTGAGCATGCCCCAGTAGAGGATGAACAGGTGCACGGCCAGCGGATTCATGCCGCCATTAACCAGCGCCGGTGCCAGCGCAATGGCTAGGAAGATGTAGGCGGCGGTGACCGGCATGCCGATACCGAGAATAAAACTGGTCAGCGCACCCATCAGCAGCAGCACAAACATATCGCCGCCGGCAATGAACAAGAGGTCATTGGCGATGGTGCCGGACATACCGGAGACTGCCAGCGCACCCATGATCAGGCCTACCCCGGCCATCAAACCGGTCAATTCGGCAAATAGCGCCCCGCAGGATTCGGCAAAGTCCTTGAAGTCCTTCCATACCCAGCGGCTGTGCTTGCGCAGCTGGTTGATCACCAGCAGCAAGGCAGTGGCATAGAAGGGCGCAATGGCTTCCTGTTTCATGAATAGCAGCATCCAGATCAGGAAGGCGAACACGAAGATGTAGTGCCAGCCTTCTTTCAGTGTCTGGCGCACGCTGGGCAGTTCGATTTCCGGCAGGCCCTTGAGGCCATTGCGCCCGGAATAGAAATCGATCTGCACAAAAAGACCGAAGAAATACAACGCCGACGGAATGGCTGCAGCCAAGGCGATCTCACCGTAGGGGATATCCAGGAAGGTCGCCATGACGAAGGCCGTAGCCCCCATGACCGGCGGCATCAACACGCCCCCGGTCGAGGCACAGGTTTCCACGCCGGCGGCGTAAGGCCTGGAGAAGCCAACCTTGCGCATGGCTGGAATCGACAGCGGGCCGGTGGTCAACACGTTGGTTACCACACTGCCGGACATCGACCCCATCAGACCGCTGGAGAAGATCGACACCTTGGCCGGGCCGCCGCGTACTTTGCCGAGCAGCGCAAAGGCGAGGTCGATAAAGAACTTGCCGCCGCCAGTGCGTTGCAGGGCAATCCCGAACAGCAGGAAACCGATCACCAGGTTGGCAAAGGCCTGTGAGGGAATCCCTAGCAAGCTTTCGTCACTGTTGGTGTGGTAGATGGCGACCAGGTCAATCGGCGTGTGGATACCGGCAAAGGTGTCTGGCAGCCTGCCGGCGAACATCGGGAAAATGGAGGCAAGAAACACCACCACAAAGATCGGCCAGCCACCACAGCGGCGGGTGGCTTCCAGTGCCAGGCCCCAGGTCAGCAAGCTGACATAGACCACATAGGCTGGTGCTTCGTATTCCCAGCCTTGCTCAACCGCCGCTTCGGAATGATAGATAAAGAATATGCAGCAGGCAGAACTGATAATACCCATGACCCAGTCATACCAGGGCACGCTGTTGATGCGCCGTCCACGGCCTGCCGGGATGGCGATATAGACCATCGGCAACATCATCGCCAACAGGCCATAGATGTACTGGCCGGTAAGCATGGTGAAGCCGGTGTAGCTGCCCAGATTGAAAATGTGATAGATCGCCAGTGCGGCAGTCAGCACGGCAACAATGCGCAGTAATAGCCCGGCAACGGGATTGCGCAAGGCTTCTTGTGGATCTGTCATGCGGTGTACTCAAGTCGGGTGACGGTAGTAGGCTCGGATGCGACGTTCAATTGCGTCGGAATCCCGGGTCAAATCCCTTGGCGCTCAGGGCTTCTGCGCGGACGCGCATCCAGCCACGGGCAAAGTCATCTTCACTGGGGTTGGGCAGGTACTCGGCCCAGGCATTCAGCAGAATGGCCTGACGTTCCAGCAGGCTGTCGTTATGCGCCTGATGCTCATCAGTCCACACACCCGCCTCGCGGAAGTAGCGAATTGCTCCTTCGTGATAGGGCATAACCCAGTCGAATACCTGACGGCTGAGCTCCCAGCCCTCGGCACCCGGTGCCAGGTTTTTGAAATCGTCGTAATTCTCGTCGACAAAGCGGGTCAGGGCATAGACTTCGTCTGCATCGCGATCTGAATTGGTCACCAGAATCGGCAGGGCGTAGCCGCCCCCTTGCCAGGGGTTGGCTTCGGACACGCCGGCGCCCCGGGTTTCCAGCTGCGGCAGGTAGTAAGGGATAACTTGTTGCGCACGTGCCCAGGCGGCCTGTTCCTCTTCGGTTTCATTGGGCAAATCCAGCCAGTTGATGCCACGGGGGCTAGACGCAATGCGTTCCATCAGCGGGGTGCGCGTCGACATCGGCATGACATCGGCATGGCCGTTGATCAGCGCTTCGATAGCCTCATTGGTACCGGCGGCATCGACCCGGCGTACGTCATCCCAGGTCAGGTTGGCGTAGGCAAGAATGGCGGTGGTGATCATATTGATCGAGTCAGCACCACGAATAAATATGATGCGCTGGTCGCGTAGATCGAAAGGAGTTTCCAGTCCGGTATCCGCAGCCGCAGCCAGGCCGAAGCTCTGGGTAC
>SKFV01000057.1 GCA_007117785.1 Pseudomonas sp. | reverse complement strand
GGCTGATACCGGCATGCGGGTACCCAGCTGTTGGGCAAACAGTGAAACCCGATATTCTTCCAACATCCATCGCCATTGTACCAGTCGCGGATCGTAGCGCCCTTCCTGGCGATAGCGCGCAGCTCGATCCTGGTATTGCTGCCAGTAGCCCTGCAACTCATCGGTCCACACCCGGTCACGCTGGGTTTGCCCGGCGAGCTTGTCCAGGCGCTGCTGCAGGGCCGCAAAGTAACGCGGATATTCACTCAGCCACTCAGCCGGCACGTCGCGCACAAAGCCCGGATAGACCAGACTGGTCAGTTGCTGCTTGACGTCGTTCAGGGCCAGGGCCCAGGACAGGTCGATCTTGCCCTTCAACCGCTTCTGCACCTGATGCCAGCCTTTCAGCAGGTTCAACAGTTGGCTGGTCAGCCCCTCGGCCGTCGTTACCCAGTCACCCCGTCCGGCCTCGATACAGGCAGCCAGGGCTTCCGGATCGCGTGGCAGCGGCTGACCTGCCGGCAAACAGCAACGGTCAATGGCCGCCAGCAGCAGGTCATCCAGCAAGGCCTGTTGCGTGCCGAACTCGCGATAATAGATCGCGGCATCCTTGACCAGGGTCAATTTTTGCCGCAGATAGCGTGCCTGCTCACTCAGGCCTTGCAGAATCAATCGCTGCACCCCCAGGCGATGGGCCTGCTCGGCGGTTTCCGGCAGATCAAACAACTGCTCGACCACCGTATCGCCCTGCTCCACCCAGGCCGGCCAGAAGGTAACGGCAATACCCGCCTGCTGTTGGGTAACCTCGGCAGGCAAGGCATAGGTGCCAGGCTGCGCTGCCGGCTTGCTGGATGCTGTCACCGAGGGCTTGGCCTGCTCGACCACCTGCCCCTCCATTTGCTGACAAAGGGCGGTATAGTCGCGCCCACTGGCAATTACTTTGCCATTGCCATCAAGCACTTCCAGGCGCATCAACAGATGAGGCTCCAGCGCCAGGTCCTGCCAGGCATCCTCTTCAATCCTGGCGCCGGTCATACGCGTGAGTTCACGCCCCAGGGTGGGGCCCAGCGGCCCCTCGCCAAAGGGCATACGCTCCAGCGCTGCGGCGACAAAATCCGGCACCGGTACAAAGTTCTTGCGCAGTGCCTTGGGTAAGGCGCGCACCATGGCCACGCATTTATCGAACAGCAATCCCGGTACCAGCCAGTCCAGCCGTTGTTCCGGTAACTGGCGCAAGAGCGCAGCGGGTACCCGCAGGGTCACGCCATCAGCCGGATGATTGGGTTCGAAGTGGTAGTCCAGGGGCAAGGCAACCTGCTGCCAGCGCCAGGCATCCGGATACTGCTCACCGCTGACCTCATTGGCCTCGCGCTGCAGCAGCTCCTCCCGCGTCATATGCAAAAGGCCTGGTTCTTGCTGGCTGGTTTTCTTTACTCAGCGCTCAAAGCTGGCCAACTGGTAGACGTTCTCTGGCACACGTTCATCGAAATAGCGGAACAGGGTTTCATCATCAACCAGAATGTCACGCTTGCGCGCCTTGGCTTCCAGTTCATTCAGCTCGGCCAATAACGCCTGATTGGCCCTGTTGAAGGCCAGCTTGCCATGCCACTCGCCCTCAACCAGAGCCCGGCGAATAAAAATTTCGCGTGCCGCTTGCGGGTCTATAGGACCGAAATGCACCTTGCGCCGGGGCACGATGATCAAGCCAAACAGACTCACCTGTTCAAAGGCCACCACCTGCCCGCGCTTCTTTTCCCAGTGCGGTTCGCTGTGGCTGGTCTTGCTCAGATGCCCGGCCAGGGGCTCGACCCAGAGGGGATCAATCTTCGCCGCCAGACGGCCATACAGGCGCCGGGTTTCGGTCAGCTCTGCGACCATCACCCAGGCCGGCTTTTTCTTCGCCAGCGCCGAGGAGGGATGCAACAGGAAGCGACGCTGGCGGGCACCCAGATAATCCCCGTCTTCGGTCTTGTTGCCAAGGTGACTGAGCAACCCGGCCAGCAGGGCCTTGTGTACGGATTCATCACTGGCCGGCTCGCGGTTGCGTTCCAGGCCCAGATCGCGGCAGGTCAGTAACAACTGGCGATGGGTTTCACGCCACTCGCGCATGCGCAGGTAATTGATAAAATTGCGCCGACACCAACTGCGTAGCTGGTTTTGACTCAGTGCCTGCCGCTGGTCTTCAAAGCCGCGCCACAGATTGAGAAAAGCGACAAAATCGGAGGCTTCATCCTTCCACTGTGCGTGAGCCTGATCGGCTGCCTGCTGACGCTCAATCGGGCGCTCACGCGGGTCTTGTACCGAGAGCGCACTGGCAATCACCAGGACTTCTTCCAGGCTGTTGAATTCCGCGGCAGCAATCAGCATGCGCCCGATGCGTGGGTCGGTTGGCAAACGGGCCAGTTGGCGACCAATCGCGGTAATCTGCCCTTCCTTGCTGACCGCGCCCAATTCCTGCAGCAGGTTAAAACCGTCACTGATGGCACGGCCATCTGGCGGCTCGATAAAGGGAAAATCTTCAATGCGTCCGAGCCGCAGGTGCAACATTTGCAAAATCACGGCAGCCAGGTTGGTGCGTAGAATCTCCGGATCGGTAAAGGCCGGGCGACGCTCAAAGTCCTCTTCACTGTACAGCCGGACACAAAGACCGTCAGCAACCCGCCCACAGCGACCCTTGCGCTGATTGGCACTGGCCTGGGAGACCGCCTCCACTGGCAAACGCTGCACCTTGGAACGCGGACTGTAACGGCTGATACGCGCCTCACCCGGATCAATCACATAGGCAATACCCGGCACCGTCAGGGAAGTTTCTGCCACGTTGGTCGCCAGCACGATGCGCCGGCCGGGGTGGGATGAAAATATCTTTTGCTGCTCGGCAGATGAAAGGCGCGCATACAGCGGCAGAATTTCGGTATGCCGTAGATTGGCCTTGCGCAGGTAGTCAGCGGTATCACGAATCTCACGTTCGCCGGGCAGAAACACCAGGGCATCGCCAGGCGGCTTGTGGTTGGCACGTTCATGGGCTTCCAGTTCACGGATCGCCGCGACGATGCCCTGGTCAATGCTCAGATCTTCCTCGACAGCATTGCCCTCCTCGTCCATCTCCGCCTGTAGCGGCCGATACCAGACATCTACCGGATAGGTGCGCCCCGACACTTCGATAATGGGGGCATTACCAAAATGCGCGGAAAAACGCGCCAGATCGATGGTGGCCGAGGTAATAATGACTTTCAGATCCGGCCGCTTGGGCAGAATGGTTTTCAGAAAGCCAAGCAGAAAATCGATGTTCAGGCTGCGCTCGTGGGCCTCGTCAATAATCAGGGTGTCATAGCGATTGAGAAAGCGGTCATGCTGGGTTTCCGCCAGCAGAATGCCGTCGGTCATCAGCTTGACCAGGGTGCGCTCGTTGCTCTGATCACTGAAGCGCACCTGATAACCCACCAGCTCGCCTAAAGGTGTCCTGATCTCGTCGGCAACCCGGCTGGCGACGCTTCTGGCTGCCAGTCGACGGGGCTGCGTGTGGCCAATCAGGCCATGTACACCGCGACCCAGTTCGAGGCAGATTTTTGGTAACTGGGTCGTCTTGCCCGAACCTGTTTCACCCGCAATCACGATAACCTGATGCTCGCGAATCGCGTCCATGATCTGTTCGCGCTTGGCAGCAATCGGCAGCTGATCGTCATAGCGGATTGCAGGCACACTGGCGGCACGCTGGCTGGCCAGGGCGCAGGAAGCCTGAAAACGTGCCAGCCACTTGTCCTTGCGCGCAGAATCAGGCTGTTTAGCCAGAGCCTGCAGTTGCCGGCGTAAGGAGTGACGGTCGGCACTCATGGCCAGATCAAGGTTGTTAATGAGTTGCTGCTGGTCGCTCATGAATTCGCTATCTGTAGGGCCACACAGGGACCAAATGAAAAAACCCCGCCCGGGTATCCGGGCGGGGTCTATTGTCGCAGATTAGGTACAGGCGGTGTTAGCTGGCCTTTTTCCACTCTTCATCACGCAGTTCACGACGCAGGATCTTGCCGACGTTAGTGGTCGGCAACTCGCTTCGGAACTCGACGAACTTGGGTACCTTGTAAGCCGTCAGGTGCTCGCGCATGTGCTCCTTGACCTTGGCTTCATCCAGGTCAGAGTCGGCACTCTTGACCAGGAAAACCTTGATGGCTTCACCGGATTTTTCATCCGGCACACCGACAGCCGCGCACTGCACCACACCCGGAATCTTGGCCATGACGTCTTCCAGCTCATTGGGGAACACGTTGAACCCTGAGACCAGAATCATGTCTTTCTTGCGGTCGACAATTCGCAGGTAGCCGTCTGGCTGAATGATGGCGATATCACCGGTTTTCAGCCAGCCTTCGGCGTCGAGCATTTCATCGGTTGCTTCCTTGCGTTGCCAGTAGCCCTTCATGATCTGTGGGCCCTTGACGCACAACTCACCGCGCTCACCCATAGGCACTTCATTACCGTCATCATCGATCACCTTGCACAGGGTCGAAGGTACCGGAATACCGATAGTACCTAGCTGGATGCTGTCGATCGGATTGACTGTCGCCAGCGGACTGGTTTCAGTCATGCCATAGCCTTCACAAATCTTGCAGCCAGTGACTTCTTCCCAACGTTCGGCGGTAGCCTGTTGCAAAGCCATACCACCGGACAGAGTGACCTTGAACTGGCTAAAGTCCAACTGGCGGAAGGTTTCGTTATTACACAGCGCAACAAAAAGGGTATTCAGACCAACAAAACCGGTGAACTGGAATTTCCCCAGCTCCTTGACGAAGGCCGGAATGTCTCGGGGGTTAGTTATCAGCACATTGTGGTTGCCGCTGATCATCATCGCCATGCAATGGAAGGTAAAGGCATAGATATGGTAAAGCGGCAAGGGACAGATCAATACCTCTTCGCCGTCCTTGATGGTATTACCCATCATAGCCTTGGCCTGCAGCATATTGGCTACCAGGTTCCGATGGGTCAGCATGGCACCCTTGGCCACCCCGGTGGTACCACCGGTGTATTGCAGCACGGCGATATCATCAGCATGCGGATGCGCTTCCCGGAAGCTGCACTGCTTGCCACGCTTGAGCGCATCGTTAAAACGAATGGCCTTTTTCAGATGGTATTCAGGCACCATCTTTTTCACGTGCTTGACCACGGTATTGACCAGCAGGCGTTTGAGTGGCGGCAACATATCGCCGACTTCAGTAACGATGACCTGCTGCACCTGGGTCTTGGGCACAACCTTCTCTGCCAGATGGGCCATATTGGCCAGACAGATCAGTGCCTTGGCACCGGAGTCCTTGAACTGGTGCTCCATCTCCGTCGCGGTGTACAACGGATTGGTATTCACGACCACGAAACCGGCGCGCATGGCACCGAATACAGCAATCGGATATTGCAGGATGTTGGGCATCTGGATGGCGATACGGTCACCCGGCTCAAGGCCGGCATGGTTTTGCAGATAACCGGCAAAATGGCCGGACAGCTCATACATCTCGCCGTAGGTAAGGGTCTTGCCGAGGTTGCTGAAGGCAGGCTTGTCCGCGAACTTTTCGCAGGATTCCTTCAGTACAGCGAGGATGTTGGGATATTGGTCAGGGTCAATTTCAGCTGGGATGCTGGCTGGGTACTTGTCAGTCCAGAAATTGTCATTCATTGCTGCCCGCTCCTGAGTACTGCCGCCCCGAGAGATGCGGGCCGGCACTATTTCTTGAAGTTATAGTGATCCGAATCGCAACGCAAAAATGCGCACGAATTGTTATTTATAGTCACAAAGCGAGCGAAGATTATCAGCTTTTCTGCCTATCGGCCAGCGTGAAGCCAGCAACAGAAAATCGGGGGCTGCGCTCACCGACCACCCAAACGGGTGGCCGGCAAGAACAGTATGGAGGGTCAGCCTTTAGCTGTCACGCAACTCACGACGCAAAATCTTGCCAACCGGAGTCATCGGCAACTC
>SKFV01000067.1 GCA_007117785.1 Pseudomonas sp. | reverse complement strand
GATCGGCCAGGGCTGGAAGATGCTGATGAACTGCCTGTCCGTGGGTCGTTCGATCTCGCTACCTGCCGGCGGCACCGGTGCTGCCAAGATGGCCAGCATGACCACGGGGGCCTATGCCCGTATCCGTCGTCAGTTCAATATGCCGATCGGCGAGTTTGAGGGTATCCAGGAGGCGCTGGCACGTATTGGTGGCAATACCTATGTCATGAATGCGGCGCGCACCATGACCGCGGGTGCCGTTGATCTCGGCGAAAAGCCTTCGGTGCTGTCCGCTGTGGTCAAATACCACCTGACTGAACGGATGCGTGAATGCATGAACGATGCCATGGACGTGCATGGCGGCAAAGGCATCTGCATGGGGCCAAAAAACTATCTGGGTCGCGGCTACCAGTCGATCCCCATCTCGATCACCGTTGAAGGCGCGAATATCCTGACCCGAAACATGATGATCTTTGGCCAAGGCGCGATTCGCTGCCACCCTTATGTGCTGCGTGAGATGCAGCTGACGCAGGAAAAGGATAGCGGCAAGGCGCTGCAGCAATTCGATCAACTGCTGTTCGAGCATATCGGCTTTGGTCTGGGCAATGCATCAGGAAGCCTGCTACTGGGGCTTACCGGTGGTTTACTGGCGAAAGTTCCCGGGTACCCCGAAACCAGGCGCTACTACCGACAGCTGAGTCGACTGGCCGCTGCTTTCGCAACCCTGACCGATACCAGCATGCTGGTATTGGGTGGTGAGCTGAAGCGCCGTGAACGCATCTCCGCCCGTCTCGGTGACGTATTGAGCTATCTGTATCTGGCCAGCGCTACCCTCAAGCATTATGAAGACCAGGGTCGGCCGGAAGAGGATCTGCCTTTCGTGCGCTGGGGGCTGGAAGATCTGCTGTGCAAAATCGAGCAGGCACTGCACGAAACCTTGCTCAACTTCCCGGATCGCCGGATCGGGATACTGTTGCGCCCGATCATTTTCCCGCTGGGTCGCCGTCTGAGCCCGCCTGCAGACCGTATCGGCGCGGAAGTGGCTCGTCGACTGATGACGCCAGGCGCTTCGCGCGATCGTCTGCTGGACGGCTGTTTTGTCAGCAAGGATGCCGATGATGTAACCGGCCTGCTCAATCACGCACTAGAACTGATCATGACCACAGACCCGCTGGAGCTGCGTATAGCCAAAGCCATTCATAAAGGTGAGCTGACCGTGGAGCCCGGGCATGACGAACTGGCTCTGGCTGCCGAGAACGGCATCATAACGGCTCAGGAGGCTGAAAAAGTACGTCAGGCTCGCGCTGCTCGTAAAGCAGTCATCGAGGTTGATGACTTTTCACCAGAATCAATGCGACCAGGCACCACCAGCAGCAAAACCAGCAAACCACGCAGCAAGGCTAAAGTGACTACACCTGCTGTCGAGTAACCCTGCCTACCGTGGATCGCCCTGGCGATCCACGGTCTGTTAGAATGCGCGCTTACGGCAAACAACCGGAGCTGCGACCCCATGCCCGCCACCCTCAGCTATCACGACTACCACCTCGCCCTGCTGACCAGCCTGTACGACACCTTGCGCGCGCAATCTCTGCTGATGGAGCAGGTGCCGGAAGAAAGCAACCAGCTGTTTCTTGAGCGCTTCGAAGAGCTGATCGCAGATCTGGAACAAGGCAAGCAGGACAGCCTTTACCAGGGTCAGGACATCATCTGCCAGATCATCAGCCGCTATCCGCAAATCGCTCACCTGATTCCACGTGATCTGCTCTGGTATTTCGGCGGTGATTGCCTGCACTTCATGCCTGATGAAGAGATTGCCCATTATCAGCATCTCGATGAACTGCAAGCTGAAGCGCTGGATAAGGGTGAGGACTTTGACTGGGTAACTGCACGGCAAGGGGCATTCTGAGCTGCAACGAAAAAAGCCACCCGAAGGTGGCTTTAATCTGAATCTGGAGCGGGAAACGAGACTCGAACTCGCGACCCCGACCTTGGCAAGGTCGTGCTCTACCAACTGAGCTATTCCCGCACAACTGACGCCGAAGTGGCGTCCCCTAGGGGACTCGAACCCCTGTTACCGCCGTGAAAGGGCGGTGTCCTAGGCCACTAGACGAAGGGGACACATATCCGGACTTCACCTGCCAACCGCAGTTGGCATCTTGCTGAACGCTGCTGCTTGTTCACTGCAAGTGGCGCGCATTTTATGCAGCACCGGGTGACCCGTCAATACCCAAGCCGATCTTTTTTCAGGTTTTTTCCATTATCAGACAAATCTCCAACCCCTGCAGACGGTCATCTGGCGACGACCTGACGGCTGGCAACTTGAATGTCTCTCAGCCCTATGGCATAAGGGTGAAAGTACTCTGACGCAAAGCGAGAAGAAAAAAGTGTCTCCACTATTGATAGGTGGCCTGGTTGCCGGTGGCCTGCTGCTGCTGGTTATCATTGGCATCGTTAGTCACGGTCTTGAGCGCGCGCGCCTTCAGCGAGCTCGCGCTACTGCCGAAATGCGCGCTCGCGTCAGACTGGTCGGTGATATTGAGCAGCAGATACCCGCAAAGGTCTTTACACCCGATTTGCAACACCTGTTGCTGAGAATTCGCCTGAATCTGCTGGAAAAGTGGCTGCAGTTTGACCGCGGCAATGCCGAAGCCACCCAGCAAGTGAGCCTTACCCGCGAGCAACTGAACAATCCTCAGCCACTGAGCCGCATTGACGCAGACATCACCAGTGAAGCACAGGCCAAGGAAATACGCTTGCGCCTGGAAGATCTGCACAAATTGATCGGGCAGGCGCAAACTGATGGCGTCATCGACAAGAATGAGCGGCAGAAATGGACCGCACATATCCGCAAGGCGCTGATCAGCAATGCGCTGGATATGTTCCAGTCAATGGCCCAGCAGGCCATTCAGCAGGGCAAGCCGCGTATGGCCAAATTGCAGTACGAGCGAGCCATTGCCTATTTGCAAAAACAGAACAATCCCGCCTTTGCCGATTTGATCACCCAGTTCAAGGCAAAGCACCAGCATGCCGAGCGCCTGGCCATCGAACATGAGCGGGCACAGGATAGTGGAAATACCGAACTAAGCGCCGGCATCAGCGTACTTGAAGCAGAAGACGAAGCCTGGAAGAAAAAAGCCGTATACGACGACTGAAGAGCTACCGCGCTCGACACCTCAATACTCCCTTATCAAGGACCCTGCCATGAGCCTCACGCTTTACGGCGCCATTCTGTCGCCTTTTGTGCGCAAGAGCCGCATTCAACTGATGGAGCAAGGACTGGAATACGAACTGGTCTCGATTGACCCGTTCAACCAGCCTGACTGGTATGCCGATATCAATCCGCTTCGCCGCGTACCCGCGCTGAAAACAGCAGATGGCATCTTCGCTGATTCCGCAATAATTGCCCAATACCTGCATGAAAACCTCCCTGGTGGCAACCTCTACGGCAGCACTCCGGCCGAAGCAGCACAGGTGCGTTGGCTGGAAAAGTTCGCCGACTATGAGCTGGCGCCACTGGCAACCTTTACCGTTTTTCGTAACCGCCTGCTGAACCCGCTGCATGGCAAGCCTTGCGACGAGGCAGCCGTCAGCGATGCCATGGAGCATGGCCTGCCCCCCTTGCTCGCTTACCTGGAGCAGCACCTGGAAGGCAGGCACTGGTTCCTGGGGGAACAATTCAGTCTGGCGGATATAGCCGTTGGCAGCCAACTGATCAATATGGCCCATGGCGGCCAGCTGATTGATGAGCTGCAGTGGCCAAACCTCTCTAGCCTGCTGAGTAAACTGAGCAGCCGGCACAGCGTCAGTGCCTTGCTGCCGGGCGAGCATCAACTGGTTGGCAAGTTGCGCGAACTGGCGGCCAAACGCCAGATCCATTAACTAGAAATGGGCAATAAGGCCCGCCCCACCCAGGCGCGGGCAAACTGCCAGGCACAGCGACCATTGCGATTGCCACGGGTGGTTGCCCAGCGAATGGCCTCCTGCTGCAGGGCTGGCGACCATTCCCACGTAAGTTGGTACTGCGCCGCCAATTGCGCCAACCAGTGCTGCACCACTGCCAGATACTGCTCTTGGCTGAACGGGTAAAATGATACCCACAAACCAAAGCGGTCACTGAGCGCAATCTTTTCTTCAATGGCTTCACCCGGATGAATCTCGCCGTCAATTTGTTCTGCCGCCAGATTGTCCGAGCGTTTTTCCGGCAGCAAATGGCGCCTGTTCGAAGTGGCATACAACAGCAGGTTATCCGGACTGGCTTCGGCTGTGCCGTCGAGTACAGTTTTCAGCGACTTGTACGCGGCATCATCAGCCTCAAAAGCCAAATCATCACAGAACAGTACAAAGCGCCAAGACTGCCCAGCGATCTGTTGCAACAGCTCAGGCAGATGCAGTAAATCGGCTTTGTCGATTTCGATCAGGCGCATGCCCCTCGAGGCATAACGCGCCAGCAGCGCGCGCACCAGCGAAGACTTGCCAGTACCGCGAGCACCCCAAAGCAAAGCGTTATTGGCCGGATAGCCCGCCATAAACTGAGCGGTGTTGCTATCCAGCAACTGCTTTTGTCGCTCAACCCCGTGCAGGTCATCCAACTTCAGATCCAGGCGCACCTGCAACGGACGCAACCAGCCGCTGGCACTGAGTTCCCCAGGCATCCAGCGCGCAGCCATAACCTGCTGCCAGTCAACCGAGGGATGGGCTTGTGGCCACCGCTGTTCAGCGCGCGCCAGATGGTCAAGCACCTGCTGCATGAATTCGGCCTGAGTAACACTCATCGTTTGCTCCTTGTCAGGCAGTACGTTGTGCATCCCGCTTGGCCGTCAGGCGACGGTGGGCTAAGCTGACGAGGACTGCGCCCAGCCCGAGACTCCACTGCCCTGATGAAAATCAACCTGTCCGACCGCCTATCGTTCAAGCAGACCCGTCTCGGCGTCATGGCAGCCTTCTTTCTCGGCATCATGCTCGGCCTGGTCCAGGTTACTGTGGATTATTATGCCGAAAATGCTGCCATAGATCAGGAGATTGCCGCTCAAATCAATGTCAGCCTTGGTCCGGCCTCACGCATCGCCTATAACATCGATGCCGAACTGGCACGCGAACTGGTCAACGGTCTGCTGCAGGCGCCGCCCATTGTCAAAGCAGAAATCATCGATAATAACGGTGCGCCACTGGCCAGCGTCAGTCGTCCCATGCTGTCCAGCCCCTATCGCTTTATCAGTGACACCCTGTTCGAGCGCCGCCGCAGCTATGCCCAGGCCTTGCACGTTGACTTCGTCCCGGATGAGCTGCTTGGTCATCTGGTGATTGAGCTGGATACCTTTCATCATGGCGCCAACTTCCTGCGTCGCGCTCTGCTGACCATGGTCTCTGCGTTTATTCTCAGCCTGGCACTGTCTTTGATCCTGATGGTGCTGTTCTACACCATGCTGACCAAACCGCTGGTGCACCTGATCAATAACCTGCTGGACATCCGCCAGCATACCGATCACGAGCGCCTGCCCTGCCCGCCCGGCCACCAGCGCGATGAGATTGGCGCGCTGGTAGAGGTGATCAACCGTCAGCTGCAAAGCATTGACGTTAACCTGCGACAAAAACTGCGGGCCGAGGAACGCCTCAAGCAATACCTGGAAGAGCTGGAAATCATCGTCAAGGCGCGCACCAATGAATTGCAAAAGGCCAATATCCAGCTGCGCATGTCCAACGAAGAACTGAAAGAATCTCGCGAAGAAGCCCTCGCCATGGCTGAAGCCCGCTCGGCCTTCCTGGCCAACATGAGCCACGAGATACGCACGCCCATCAATGGGTTGCTGGGCATGTTGGGGCTGGCGCTGGACAGCGAAATGGACGATGAGCAACGACAGAAACTGACTGTTGCCTATGATTCGGGAAAAGTCTTGATGGCGCTGCTGAATGACATACTCGACCTGTCCAAGTTCGAGGCTGGCAAACTGCAGTTGGAACAGATCCCCTTTG
>SKFV01000061.1 GCA_007117785.1 Pseudomonas sp. | reverse complement strand
GCCAGCACGACACCCAGCAGATTCCAGCGGAAGTTACTGCCGCCTGCCTCGCCGAACAAGGCCACGAGCCCAGTTGAAAACGCCATACCGAGGACAGCAAACAGGATAATCAGCAGCAGGGTGCTCCGCCGCGTTTCACGCCGATAACTCAAGGGATCGCGCCGCTCGATGACAAACATGCCGAAAACTCCGCAGTCGAAAACGGGAAAAACCTGCCATGGCAGGCTAGGCTGAACATGGTAGCGCAGATTGCATGGGGCCGGTGCGCAGAGATCGAGGACAGGCATGGAGTTCAACGGCAAACGTCTTTTTATCGGCCTGGAATTACCAGACCATCAGCAACAACAGCTGGCTCGCCTGACCACAGATCTGCCCGGCGCCCGCTGGCACCTGCCCCAGGATCTGCATATTACCCTGCGCTTTCTGGGCCAGACAGACACTGAATCCCAGCGGGCGGTAAGCCAGTTACTGGAGAACACCACAGCCACTCCTTTCAGCCTGCAGATCTGTGGCCTGGGCCACTTCAAGCAACGCATTCTCTGGGCTGGATTAACCCATGCTGATCCTTTATTTGCCTTGAATAAACAGCTGAATGAGGATTTACAGGCCTTGAACCTGAACGCCGACATGCACGACTATCATCCTCACATCACGCTGGCACGTATCAAGGCTGGTCATGAGCAAGCTCTGCGCGATTACCTGCAAACCCATCGACAACTGAATTTACCCTCCTGGACAGTCAAACATCTCAGCCTGTTTGAAAGCCGCCTGCACGAGCAGGGGCAGTATCAGGTGCTGGAACGCTACCCCTTCACCGACTGAACCCACCCAACCCGAGAGAACCACAGGAGTCAGCATGACGCTGAGCAGTTTAAGCGGTAAACGTATATTGGTTACTCACGCCGATACCTTTATGGGTCCAGCCATTTGTCAGCGCTTGCAGGCACTGGGCGCCACCGTGATCGCCGATACCGACCCCCTGCTGGAGATTCACGCGCCGGCACGATTGATTGAGCGAATCGGTAGCCCGGACGTACTGGTCGCCAACTTGGCCATGCCAGCGCCCAATACTCGCGCCATCGAGGTGGAAGAACAGGAGTGGCAGGCGGTTTTTGACACTATGGTGCATCCCTTGATGCGCCTGTGCACAGCCGTACTGCCCGGCATGCAGGCACGCAAGGCCGGCAAGATACTGCTGATTGGCAGCGCAGCCGCACTGCGCGGCATGAAACGCGCCTCCAGTTACAGCGCTGCTCGCGGTGCGCAACTGGCCTACATTCAGGCGCTTGGAGTGGAGATGGCCCTGGATAACATTCAGATCAACGCCATTGCGCAGAACTTTGTCGACAACCCGACCTATTTTCCGCCCGAGGTACAGGCCAACCCGCGCTTCCAGCAACGCCTGGCCAGCGAGGTACCGCTGGGCCGATTGGTCAGCGCAGAGGAAGATGCCGAGTTTGTCGCCTATCTGTGCAGCGATGCTGCCAACTGCTTTGTCGGTCAGGTATTCCCGCTCTGTGGCGGCTGGGTAGGCCGCTGAGAGCTCGCGCGAACTAGAGGGTAAAGTTCAGTTGATTGCCAAACAGGCCGACCAGCCCAACGATAATCAGGTAAATGGCTACGATATAGTTCAGCAGACGCGGCATCACCAGAATCAGAATACCGGCAATCAGGGACAGCAGGGGTGCAAGGGCAATCGTCATGGGACAGACTCCATATCTTGTTGGTTTCAGACACTACCCAGTCTAGAGCAAGTCGGCCTGGCGCATTGCACTATATCTGCCTGATCGGCGGTCTATTTCGACTGGAGATCAAGCTGCTGCTCGACCTGTCAGTCGTCACGCCATAAGCTGACCGATGGCTGTACCTCCAGCCGCTCAGACACCGCCAACCAACTGCTGCATCTGGCGCACCGGCACCCCAAGGTCCTGCCATTTGTCGGCATGACAGGTAAACAGCAGGACCTGATGACGCCGCGCAGCATCAAAGAGGATGCGCTTCATGTCATCCAGACGCTGGTTGTCGCTGTGTACCAGGGCATCATCCAGAATGATCAGGGTTGGCCGGCCCGCGGCCTGCAACAGATCGGCATAGGCCAGGCGACTGATCAGCCCCATCTGTTCCCGGGCCCCATAACTGAGGGCTTCCAGCGGGTCATTGACGGCACCACCTGGCTGCTGACGTACCAGCTGCCGGGGCTGCAGCTGCTCATCAACCAGCAAATCCGCCTGCGGGAACAACAGCCTCAGATAGTGCTGGATATGCGCTTGCAGCGGAGCCTGTAGTCGTTTGGTCAGGGCTTGCCGCTGCTCGCCCAACAAGTCCCGCAACAAGCACAATGCCGCTGCCCGGCGCTCGACCTCCTGCAGGCGCCGGGTAGTCTGTTCCGCGGCCTGGCGCGCAGCAGCCAGTTGCTCTTCCAGGGCTTCTGCGTTGAGCGCCTGCAAGCCGCTGCGCAAGCCGACAATACTGGTTTTGCGCTCGGCAAACGCCTGTTCCAGCTGCTCTGCAGTGCGGGTAAAGCGTACGCGGTCATCCTGCAGGATATCCGGCCGCGCCGCAGCAATCTGCTCGGCGCGCTCGCTCAGACGCTGCTGGAGCGTCTGCGCAATAGACAGCTGTTCGTTGAGCTGGCTGGTCAACCCCTGTGCCTGCTGCTGACTCTGCAGCTCGGCAATATGTGTTTGCAGGCGATTCAGTTCAGCCTCGGCTGCACGCTGCTCGCGCTCGGCGGCGGCCAATTGCTGCTGCACATCACGGGCCCGTTGCTCAGCCTGACGCCAGGCCTCCTCGGCAGCGGTCAACAGGCTTTCCGCCTGATGTAAAGAGATCTCCGGCTGTTGACCAGCCGCCTCTTCAGGCAATGCCGGCAAGGACGCCAGCTGTTGCTGGCACGCATCCAGCGACTGCTCAAGCGCTGCTACGCCGTCGGGCGCCAGGCCGGCCAGGCGGGTTTGCGCCGCAGCCAGCTGTCGCTCGGCCTGCTGCGCCTGCTCCTCTCGCTGCTCCGCGGCGGCCAGGTCCTTGACGCCCAGCTGCTGGCACAGTGCAGCATAGGCATCCTGCACGCGTTGCTGTTCTCGTCTTAACTCACCCAGATCACTGCCGCCCGGCACAATGCGCAAAGTGCCCAGGGTGCCCAGTTCAAGCTCAGCGGCCCGGGTCAGCCATTGCTCACCGCGTCCGTCCAATGCCTGGCCATCGAGACTGACCTCGCTGGTCGTCAGGTCATATTCCAGGCGAGTTGCCGCCTGGTGCTGGCGCGCCAGCACCTGATCCAGGGCTGTCTGCAACTGACGCAACGCTTTCAGCTCAGCTGCGGGCAGTTGATTGTGCTGGAGTGTCTGCTGCCAGTCAGTAACCTCGGTCACACTGCGTCTGGCGGCTTCAAGCCGGGGTTGCAGCTGCTTCAGGCGGGCTTGCAGGGCAGCCTGATCGGTTACCTGCTGCTGCCATTGCGCATGGTTGCGTACCTGTTGGCATTGCTCGCGGGCTGCGGCATGGTCATGCTCTGTGCGCTGCAACCCGTGCGCTGCCTCCTGTGCCTGCTGTTGCAGGCTCTGGTGCCGCGCTGCGGCGCTGGACAGTGCTTGCTTGCGGCGCTCCCGCTCTTCGAGTTGATGCTGGTACCCTGCGATCTGCTCACGGATCAGACGCAAGGTATTGCGACACTGGGCCTGCAACTGCAAATCCTGCTGCTGTTGTTGCTGCAAACCCTCCACCTGATCCAGCGCCTGCTGAGCCTCACGCTCGCGCCGGCGGTATTCCAGCCAGGGCTTGTGCAATTCATCCGCTGCCTGCTGCTGCACCAGTTGACCCAGCTGGTCCACTTCCGACCGGTACCGGGCAACCCGCTCTGCCAGCGCAGCCTCCTTGCCGGCTTGCTCCGCTGCCGCTTGCAGCAGTTGTGCGTAACGCCCGGTCGGCTTGCCGGTGCGGGTTTGCAGTTCCGCCAGCTGGCTGTTGACCGCATCCAGTACCCGGTCGCCACCACTGCTGGCCAGCTCACCCAGGGTATTGCCCAGTGCCGCCTGCAAATGCTCACTGGCATGACTGACCGCAGTACTGATTTCATGCCCACTGCCCTGCTCGATCCAGAGCAGGCCGGGAATCCCCCAGTGCTCGGCTTTACTGACACCCTTGCCGGGAAATTCATAGCCCAGCAAGGCGGCCAGCTTTTCCTCTGCTTCGCCGCCACTCCAGTGCTGGCTGTCGATATGCAGGTCACAGCGCTTCTGCTTGAGAAAGCGCTTGTGCAGCCGCCAGGTCTGCGCCTGCCAGAGGAAGCTCAGATTGACTTCCGGCGCTGCCGAGCTGTCGCCCCAGGGCTGCAGATCGGTCATCACGCTGGAGCCATAGCGTTCAAAGAAGGCGGCGCGCAAAGCGCGAACCAGGGTGCTTTTGCCGGATTCGTTGGGCCCGGCGATCACATTCAGCCCCGGCTGCAAATCGCTCAACCGGAGCGGCTGCCGGAACTGACGGAATTGGTTGACCTCCAGCTCGATCAGTTGCATGGGCTATCTCCTGCCGGCTGCTGGTCACGCAGCAGGGTAGCCAGAATCATCAGCGCTTCCCGCGCTACTGCGGCATCATCGCCATCCTGCCGTTGCTGCAATTGCTCAACCACCGCGGCAAGATAGCCATCCGCCTGCAGGCTGATCAGATCATCGGCGCTGGGTACCAGGCTCAGCTCAGCCCAGTGACATGCCAGGCTGCGGAACCGGCCAGTCGCCACCGAGATGGCCTGCTGCAGGCGCTGCAAGCCGGTCAGGTCGGTGCTGCCACGCAGGGTCAAATCCAGCACGCTGGTATCCGGCTGGGCTTCCAGCTCGGCGATGCAGTGATCGATATCACTGGCCAGTTGAATTTCCCGCCGCCACTGCTGCCAGTGATAACAACCCACCGCATGGGCCGTCACTGTGGCCGGCGCCCCCGGACCCGCTATCTCGACCTTGAGTACCTGACCGGCACCGTTGTCCTTGAAGCGCTCCTGCTCGGGCGTACCGCTGTACCAAGTGCGCGCATCTACCTGTTTCAGGCCATGCCAGTCACCCAGCGCCAGATAATCCAGGCGCGCCTGTTCGGCACGCCCCGCGGCAATCGGGTTCGGGGAGTCAATCTCGGCGGCCAGAATACCCTGCACGCTGCCATGGGCAATGCCGATACGCAGCAGGTTCGCCGGCGTGTCCGCACCGGCAAACCACTCTGTCAGGTCACGATTGGTCTGGCGCTGGGTCAGGGGCGCGGGCAATACCGCGAAATCGGCGTTGGGTAAACTGACAACCTCGGGACGCAGCAGCAGGTGCACATTGTCCGGCACCGCCTGCAGGCGCTGGGCGCGACTCCAGACACTTTCCACCAAGGCAGCATCATGGTTGCCAGGCAACAGCAGCCAGGGGCCACGGTAGGCTTGCAGAGCATTGAACAGGCGACGAATGACGCGATCAGACACGGTTTGCGCGTCGAACACATCACCGGCTACCAGCACCGCATCGACCTGCCATTCGCTGGCCAATCCGGCAATGCGCTCTACACAGGTAAACCGGGCTTCAGCCAGAGCAACAGCATCATCGCTGGCAAAGCGACCGTACTGACGGCCGATTTGCCAGTCTGCAGTATGCAAAAAACAGGGCATGGCGGGGGCAACTCCTTGGGCACCTGATCGCGTCTCGGCGATCGAATGGCCTTACCCTAGCCGCGCCGGGCCGGCATTGTCCAGCAGCAGGCTACTCGGCCTTGTCCATGGCCTCCAATTCGCGCCACAGCGCATCGGCTTCCTGGCTGAGCATGGAATAGGTACGGATGTCGCCGTTACGCTGGGCGGTCATGGCTTCTTCCAACTTGGCATCGTAAGCCTTACGCAGTTTTTTCTGTGGGTCCTTTTTCAAGAAGCCGAACATGGGCTGCCCTCATTCAATGGTTGATGGAATTATTGCTGGTTACCTGAATTGCTGCTGTGGACTTTTTTGGTCAGTGCCTCAAGCAGATCAATCGGCAGCGGGAACACGATAGTCGATGCATTACTGGTACTCATATCAGCCAATGTCTGCAGGTAACGCAACTGCATGGCACCAGACTCGCGTGACATGACATTGGCGGCTTCAACCAGTTTCTCCGACGCCTGCAGCTCGCCTTCGGCATGAATCACCTTGGCCCGGCGTTCCCGCTCGGCTTCGGCCTGGCGGGCAATGGCGCGAATCATATTCTCGTTGAGGTCAACATGCTTGATTTCCACATTGGCCACCTTGACGCCCCATTCCTCGGTCTGGGCATCAATGATCTCCTGAATATCGGCATTCAGCTTGTCACGCTCGGAGAGCATTTCATCCAGATCGTGCTTACCAAGCACCGAGCGCAGGGTGGTTTGCGCCAGTTGACTGGTGGCTTCGGCGAAGTTTTCCACGCGGATAATCGCGCGCTCGGGATCGACCACCCGATAGTAGAGGACCGCGTTGACGCGCACGGTGACATTGTCCCGGGAAATCACGTCCTGACTGGGTACGTCCAGCGCCACCACACGCAAATCAACCCGTTCCATTTGCTGCAGACCGGGGATCACGATAATCAAGCCCGGCCCTTTAACCCCCTGAAAGCGCCCCAGAAAGAACACCACGCCGCGCTGGTACTCGGGCAGGATGCGAATGGCCGAGGCCAGAATGATCAGCAAGAAGACGATGGGTGTGACATAGGGAATGATATCGGCAAGCATACAACCTCCTATCAATAAAGCGCCGGCACAATGTCACCGGCAACTGTAATCATTCGGGACTGACGATCAGGGTAAGACCATCGATCCGGGTTATGCTGACGCGGCTGCCGGTCTTGATCGGCTGACCAGAACGGGCATTCCAGCGTTCACCACTGACCTGCACATGCCCCAGGTAGCTGTCGCCACCGGCAACAAAATCATCCAGCGCCTCCGCCTTTTCACGCAGCAGATGCTCAGCGCCGCTGGCGACCGGACTGCGCCGCAGTTCCACCAGGCGATACAGCGCCCACAACATGAAGCCGGCGGCTACCGCGGCAATACCGCCGATGGTCGGCAGGGAAATCTCCTGATGGCTACCGTCCATCAGAATGACCGAACCAGTGACGAAGGCAATAATGCCGCCGATGCCGAGTATGCCGAAACTGGGCACAAAGGCCTCGGCAACAATGAACGCCAGCCCGAGTATGATCAGCGCCAGGCCGGCGTAATTGACCGACAGCACCTGAAAGGCAAAGAGCGCCAGCACCAGACTGATTACCCCGATCACACCCGGGTAGATACTGCCGGGATTCGACAATTCGAAAATGATGCCGTAGAAACCGATCAACATCAGAAAGTAGGCAATGTTCGGATTGGTGATCACCGCCAGCAGCTGGGTGCGCCAGTTAGGATCTATCCGGACCATCTCCAGGTTTTCTGTATCCAGGGTCAGTTCTCCATTGGACATGACCACGGTACGGCCGTGGATCTGTTGCAGCAGGTCGTCAATATCACGCGCCACCACATCCACCACGTTCTTTTCCAGCGCTTCGCGTGAGCCCAGATTCACCGCTTCGCGGACCGCCTCTTCTGCCCAGTCAGCGTTGCGGCCATGGCGCTCGGCCAGTTCACGAATATAGGCCACCGAATCCTCCAGCACCTTGCGCTCCATGGCACTGCTGCCGCGACGAGGACTGGACGACTCCTCCGCTTCATCACTGCCTTCCGCCGCCTCGTCATTGCCATTGTCTTCACTGGGCATGGGGCGCTCCGGCTCATCGCTGCCCGGCATCCCGCCCATCTGGACCGGTGTGGCCGAACCAAGATTGGTCGCCGGCGCCATGGCGGCAATATGACTGGCGTAGAGAATGTAAGTGCCGGCGCTGGCTGCGCGACTGCCAGAGGGGCTGACATAGGTGGCCACTGGTAACGGCGAGGCCAGAATGCTCTTAATGATCAGGCGCATGGAATCGACCAGTCCGCCGGGAGTATCCAGCTCGATGACAACCAGAGCGGCATCGTCGGCAGCAGCTTGCTCGATACCGCGCACCAGATAGTCCATGGTTGCCGGCCCAATCGCGTCGTTGACGCTGAGCACGATACCGCTGCGACGCTCGCTGCTCTCATTGGCCATGGCCTGATAGCTGTGCGCAAACAGCGCCATGAGCATACCCAGAGCAAATACCCCGAGGCTGCTCCAGCCCAACCAACTCGATGACCGCCTAAAGATGCGTCTGTGCTGATGGAATCTGGACACGCAACTTCCCCATGACTTGAAATACTGATTCCAGATTAGCAGACTCAACGCCAGTTGCTTCGCCGCTGGCCATTGCAATGCGTGTCACCGTGTTACCCAAACATTCTGTAATAACCACCAGGCTACCCGGCATACGCTATAGTAGTTCTTAAAACTGCCACGGAGTGCTCCGCGCTTGACTGAACGTCTGTCTATTCTGCTGCAACAAGCCCACGTGTTCTGGACCAGCCCCGCAGTGTTGTACCAGCTGGTAATTCTGGCAGTGGCCGTCGGCATTACCCTGTTGTTGCGCAATAACCTGGCACCCCGCCTGGAAGCAATGGCAGAAATAACCGGGACCCGTCAATGGCAGCACTTGCTTAGCCGTTCGGGACAGCGCCTGCTGGTACCTCTGAGCCTGTTACTCTGGGTCATGATTGGCCGCGGTGTAATGATCGCAAGCGGTCTGGAATCACAACTGCTGAACCTGGTTATCCCCCTGTTGCTTTCCCTCGCCGGTATCCGCCTGGTGGTTTATCTGCTACGCAAGGGTTTTCCAGTCACGCCGGCGCTCAAGGCCTGGGAAAACATTATCAGCCTGAGCGTGTGGACCCTGGTGGCCCTGCACTTACTCGGTATTCTGCCGCCCATACTGCAATTGCTCGACAGTCTCGCCGTAGACTTCGGTGACGCCCGCATCTCGCTACTTTACGTCCTCAAGCTGATGTTGCTGATTGCATTGATGATGGCATTGGCTTTCTGGCTCTCGGCGCTGATTGATCGACGCATGCAAAAATCGCCCTATGTCACCCCGGGCTTGCAGGTGGCGCTGGCCAAATTCAGCCGCTTCTTTCTGCTCACGCTGGCGATTCTGTTGTCACTCAATCTGGTTGGTATCGACCTGACCACGCTGACGGTGTTTGGGGGTGCGCTCGGGGTCGGTCTGGGTTTTGGTCTGCAGCGCATCACCAGCAACTTTATCAGCGGATTCATCCTCATCCTTGATCGCTCGATCAAGCCGGGTGACGTGGTCACCATTGGCGAGAGCTTTGGCTGGGTTCAGGAGCTGCGCGCACGCTATATCGTTGTGCGTAACCGGGACGGTGTGGATACTCTGATCCCGAATGAAAACGTAATCACCAATGAAGTGATCAACTGGAGCTACGCCGATCGCAATATCCGCTTACGCATTCAGGTGGAAATCAGCTATGACGACGATCCGGAACAGGCGATGGCCTTGATGCGCGAAGCAGCCAGCGTATCCCCCCGTGCATTGATGGAGCCACCCCCGGTGGTCAACCTGGTGGAGTTCGGTGATAACGGCATCCTGCTGGAACTGCGGGTATGGATAGCCGATCCTGAGGCCGGCGTCGGTAGTGTGCGCTCTGCGATCAACCTGGCGATCTGGCGCGCGTTCAAGGAGGCCAGAATCACCATTCCCTACCCACAGCGCGATCTGCATATCAAAACTCCACTGCCGCGTCAGGAATAACCCGACATTCAGCATTATCGGCCTGGCCAGCAACGGACTGGCCGCTTGTGGGCGGGGGCGGTACAATGCTGCATACAGAAAACAATAATAGAGGTGAACCCATGCGCCGCACGCAACTGACCCTGGCCCTGCTGGCCAGCCTGAGTATTGCCAGCGCCACTGCCGAGCTCCAGACACCCCTTGATCCGGCTGATTATAGACTCGACCAGCTGGGCCTGATGCAAGGGCACCCACCACCGGCAGACAAACAGGTCACTGCCGCCAATTACCTGATGCAATTCCCCAACTTGCGCTGGGCCTTCCACCATATGCGCGAGCTGCTTCCCAGCCGCAATATTCATCGAGCTGGAAAACCGGTGCAGCCCTGGCCTCAGGGTACAGACCAACACAGTCAGATAGACGCCCTGCGCTTTGATGGGCCGGATGGAGAAGCGCTGAGTTTTGCCGATTACCTGAGCCGCACCTATGCCGATGCCACGTTGATTCTGCACAACGGCGAAGTCATCTACGAGGCTTACCATGAGGGCATGCCGGCGCATCATCCGCATATGCTGTGGTCGGTTACCAAGTCCTTTACCGGGTTGCTGGCCACCCAGTTGATCCATGAAGGCGTGCTTGATGCCGACGCACTGGTCACTGACTACCTGCCCGAACTGGCTGAGAGCGGCTGGCAGGGTGCCAGCGTTCAGCAAGTGCTGAACATGACTGCTGACATCGATTACAACGAAATCTATGGCGATGAAAAATCCAATGTACTTGAGTACGCCATGGCTGCCAACATGGCGCCAGCACCCGCCGACTTTACCGGTTACCGCAATCTAACCGATTACTTGCCCAGCATTGGCCGCGGCCCTGGCGAGCATGGCCGGGAATTTATCTACCGCACGGTACATACAGAAGTGCTCGGCTGGGTGCTGCGTCGCGCCAGTCAGCAATCGGTATCCGAGCTTATCAGCGAGCGTCTCTGGCAACAACTAGGCGCCGAACATGACGCTTACCTGCTGCTGGACAGCAAGGGCACCGAATGGGCCGGCGCAGGCCTCAACGTAACCCTGCGTGATCTGGCCAGAATAGGAGAGCTAATGCGCAATCAGGGTAACTGGCAAGGCAATCAGGTAATAGCTCCCGAGGTCGTCGAGACCATCACCAACGGGGCTGATCGTGAGGCCTTCAAGGCATCCGGCCGTGACTTCATGCCTGGATTTTCCTATCGCAACCAATGGTGGATCAGCCATGACAACGATGGCAGCTACTATGCGCTGGGTGTGCATGGCCAAATGATTCATGTCAACCCGTCGACCAACACTGTGGTAGTGCGTTTTTCATCCCACCCCGAGGCCAGTTCGGCAGTGACCATGCTATACACCTTGCCGGCTATGGCTGCGCTGGCCGATTACCTGCGCTGACGCCAGCGGCCAACAACCGCCAGCAATACCAGCAGGGCCAACAGGCCCTGACTGAACCAGGCAAATAGCTGCGGGTATCGGCTGAAAAAGCTGCCGCCCGCCTCGGGCGAGAAAGGCATGTCAGCCACCAGCTCGGTCCGGCTGAAAGCCCGGGTACTGGCAACCACCCGTCCTGTGGGTGTTGCCACCACCGACGGACCGTTATTGATTGCATGGATCATTGGCACGCGGTTCTCAATACCCCGCACAATCGACATATCGCGATGCTGGAACGGCTGACGGGTCTCGCCAAACCAATTGTCCTGCGAGACGAAGAGCAGCACCTTGCCCGCAGCGTCGTCACCAATGGCCGCCGCTATCGACGCAGGGAATGCGGTTTCATAGCAAATCTTTGGCACCAGCAGCAGGTCATCGAGGAAGAAAACTCCATGGTGCTGACCCGCACCCAGAGGGCGCAGAAACTCGCCGAGAAAACGCCTGGTCAGCCAGTCAATGCCCGGCAGGCTGAAAAACGCTGGCAGGTACTCACCAAAGGGCATGCGCTCCATCTTGCGATAATGCCCGCCACTATGCCCCGCGGCGTCCAGCAGCGTCACCGTATTGAAGCCCACTTGCTCACCGCGTATCCATTGTGACTCGGCATCGTGGAAAACCAGCGGCACACCCCATTTGGCAACCTGCTCAGCATAGGCCTGACGTACTGAAAACATCTCGAAGTAGCCTTTGTATCGGGCTTCCGGCCAGATAATCAGCTCAGCGCCGGCATCCACCAGACGCTGACTGGCCTGCATTTCCGGGGGAAATTCGCGGGTAAATCCTTCCGGCGGAGGTGGCACCTCAACAGTAGGCGCATCATTGGGTTGTACCAGGCCAACTCGCTTGGTTGACCACTGTGCAATCTCACGCTCCCAATAAAGCCAGCTGCTACCTGCGTAAGCAAACCAGACTACCAGCAGACCCCAGCCGAGCATGCTTGGATGACGCAACCAGCGCGCAGCATCACGCCACCAGCGCAACAACTGAAAGGCCAACACGCCAAACATCAGCATCAGGAAATCAAGCCCCTGCGCACCGACCAGATCGACCCCTTGCAAGGCCAGCAGAAAGCCGGTTTGTGCTTCGGCAAAACGCGTCTCGAAGAGCAGTGGAAACAGGCTCATGCTGACCACAACGGCTAGCGGAAAGCTGACAAATTGCCAGCTCGACATGGTGCGGCGCAAATAATGCGCGAGCAAGCAGCCAAAGGCCAGAGCCAGCCCGGCATAGATCCAGAACATAGAAGCCAGAAGCAGGCTGGTCAGCCAACTGATCCCGCGCAGATTGATGGCAAAGTCGATCATCCAGTAACTGGCACCGGCAAAACAGACGGTGCCCGCCAACCAGCCAAGCAAAAAAGCACGCCAAGCCGTGGCTCGCTGCAGGGCAAACAGCAGGGGGACCGGCGCCAGCCAGGCCGTGACAAACAATGCCGGCGCCAACCAGGGAACGAACCAGAGGATACCGCTGGCAACCGCGAGCATGCCCGCTGACCAGAAACTGCGTTGAGGTTTGGCATCCGCTGCCAACAAGCTGAAGCTGTCTCGTCGACTGAGCAGCGGATTGAATCGGGACATCATGAGCCTCTGCGGAGGTGGCAGCTGACGGTAAAAATACCGGGAGTCTTAACGCCATATTTCTTCGTTATTATGCTGGATACCCTAGCACTGGAACTCTTCCCCACCCCATCGCCTGAACGGGTGAGCACCTGTGCTGCTGTCAGCAGCAAAAATAGGTATCCTTGGTAAAAAACTGACGAGAGAGTCTTGCAATGCCCGCCTGGCTAACCGGAATCCTGACCTGTCTGCTGGTGTTGATCAATACCTTGATCGGCATTGGCCCCATGTTGCTGCTCGGTATCATCAAGGCCTTGGTACCGCACCCCTGGGTAAGGCGTGAAACTTCACGCGCGATCATGTGGATCGCCAACACTTGGGCCGAAATCAATAAAAGCATTTTTGCCTGGCTTACACCGACACGCTGGGATATCCGCTGTGATACCCCACTATATCGTGATCATTCCTACCTGGTAATCTGCAACCACCAGAGCTGGGTGGATATACCAGCCCTGGTGCAGGCATTGAATTACAAGGTGCCCTACTACAAGTTTTTCCTGAAAAAAGAACTTATCTGGGTACCCTTTCTCGGCCTGGCATTCTGGGCACTGGATTATCCGTTCATGAAACGCTATAGCAAGGCTCACCTGGAGAAGCATCCCGAAGACAAGGGCAAGGACCTGGAAATCACCCGCCGCGCCTGCGAGAAGTTCCAAGGTATTCCGGTCACCGTGGTCAATTATCTGGAAGGCACGCGCTTCACCCCGGCCAAACAGGCTGCCCAGGCATCGCCTTTTCGTCACTTGTTAAAGCCCAAATCAGGCGGCATGGCCTTTGCGATGTCTGCACTGGGCGAGCAAATGAAATCCCTGCTGGATGTCACTATCGTCTATCAGGGCGACCGGCCACCGGGCTTCTGGCAACTGGTCAGTGGTCAGGTCAGTGAAGTGATTGTTGACATCCAGGGCCGTGATGTCCCGATAGAGCTGTTTCACGGCGACTATGCCAACGATCCCGAGTTTCGCCAACACTTCCAGCACTGGGTACAGACCCTGTGGCAGGCCAAGGATGAGCGCATCACCCAATTGCGTCAGGAACTGAGCTGATCGGCACAATCAATACAGGCCTGAGCCATCGGCAGGGCCTGCAAGCGCGCATCATTGATCTTTTCGCCACACTGGGTACACACGCCATAGGTACCTTCTTGATAGCGTTCGATCGCTGCATCGACTTGCGTCAGCAGGTTGCTGGCCTCAGCCAGCAAGGCTTCCATTACTTCATCATTTTCCCGCGCCTGCGCCTGCTCGGCAGAGTCACTGGGGTAGGCCTGACTCAGATCACGGCGCAGCTTTGTAACACGCGTGGCATATTCCTCGCGCAAATCCTGTAACTGGTCCAGTGGTGTTGTGCTCATTGATGACTCCTGGGACTGATTGGACAACCGATTAGCAGACACACTCAGGTGAGCATGACCCATTCCCTGCCCACCCATATTGATGCGGGTCAAGCCAGCAACACCCAGGCTCGCTGCTGCTGGCTACCCCGCCGACAAACGATAGTGCTGACCGGCAGCGACAACCTGATTGCGACCACCCGCCTTGGCCTCATACATGCGCCTATCCGCAACCAGCAGCAGGGTATCCATATCCTCGGCATCTTCGCCCAGCGTCGCGACACCGGCACTGAACGCCAGGGTGTACTGCTCACCAGCCAGTGAAATCGGCCGTTCGGCCAACCATGTGCGCAGCTCGTCTGCCAGCCTTGCTGCTTCTTGCAGAGAGGTGTCTGGTAACAACAAGGCAAACTCTTCACCACCCAGGCGGCAAATCAGATCCGTGTCGCGAAGTCGCTCACGCAACTTATCTGCCAGATAACACAGAGCAAGATCGCCACCCGCATGACCATAGCGGTCATTGATGTACTTGAAATGATCAATATCCATCACCACCAGGCTCAGCGGGCTCTGCAGGCGCAATGCGCGGCTCCGCTCACGCTTAAAGCTGCTGGCAAGTGACATGCGGTTGGCGAGTCCGGTAAGCCCATCGGTGGCGGCCAACTCACGTAAGTGGTTTTCGTTCTGCACCCGACTGCGTTCATAAATGTGCGAGAACAGCATGATGGCAAAGCTGCTGACGGCGATAATGAACATAGATACGGCACTGTCCAATAGCTCGCCGTTAAGCAAGAAGCGGTAACTGTAGGCCAGAATACCCATGCTGACAAAAACCAGCGAACACCATAAGCCTAAACGCAATCCCAGCAGCAGGTAAGAAAGAATCGGGATAGCCTGAATAAAGGCAAATATCGACGGCGATGTATTCGGCAACAGTAGACCGTATACCGTCAGTGAAAAAAACGGCAGCAAGTAAATAAGGCTCCAGGCGCGTAGGTGCGGCGTGCGATTGATAATAAACAGCAACCCCAGAGCAAACCCGGCATAGGCCAGTTCCGACACAGCTAGCCAGAACAGGCCACCACGCAGCAGGTTTAGCAGGCCCAGACAACCGGTGGCAAATACCGTCAGCCACAGCAAAGCACGCATAACCTTGCGCTGATGCTCGTGTGGATTGGTTAACAGATCTGCCATGGCGCTCGCATCATTCTATGGAAATGTAAGTGTAGCCCAGAGATGGTAGGGGCATGATAGCAAAGCGCCGTTATTCATTGCTTGAAGACTACTCAAGCGCGCATTATCTTGTATGCTAGATGCAAGAACGTTCAACTCTCTCAGTTACAGGATGGCCCCACTTTGAGCCAGATACCGCTGCTCGTCTGTGATGATTCCGGCATGGCCCGCAAGCAGTTGATTCGCTCACTGCCCGCCGACAGGCCATTCCGGATTACCCAGGCGACCAATGGGGTTGAAGGTTTGCAAGCGATTCGCGCAGGTGACGGCCAGGTTGTTTTGCTCGACCTGACCATGCCTGAGCTGGATGGTTTTGGCGTACTTAGCCAACTGCGTGAAGAAGGGCTAAGTGCTGACGTAATCGTTGTTTCCGGTGACGTGCAAGAGGAAGCCGTGCGCCGCGCCAAGGCTCTGGGAGCGCGCGCCTTTATCAAGAAGCCGGCGGATCCACTGCAACTGGCAGCCGCACTGGATGAGCTTGGCCTTGCACTGCAGACTTCAGAGACCGAGGCACCAGAAGCGCCGGAACTGCCGCAGGTTTCATTCCGCGATGCCTTTCGCGAGGTATCCAATGTCGCCATGGGGCGAGCGGCAGAGCTGCTTGGCCGGGTTCTTGGAGTCTTTATCAAGCTACCGATACCCAACGTCAACATCCTTGAAGTCGGTGAATTGCATATGGCGCTGGCCGACGCGCAGAACGATCAGCAACTGTCGGCGATCTGTCAGGGCTATATTGGCGGCGGCATCGCCGGCGAAGCTCTGCTGATTTTTCATGATTCGGAAATTGAAGACATTGCCCGCCTGCTGCATGCCAGAAATGATGCCAACAGCCACCTCGAAATGCAGCTTGATCTGGCCAGCATTATCATCGGCGCATGCCTTAACGGCCTGTCTGAACAACTCAACATCAACCTGTCACAAGGTCACCCCATGGTGCTCGGGCAACACTGCCCGATAGATGACCTTATCCGCATCAACCAACGGCGCTGGAAGCGGACGCTGGCAGTGGAGATCAGCTACAGTCTGGAAGACATGGATGTGCATTTTGACCTGCTGCTGCTATTTACCGAAGACTCGGTACCACGCCTGCGGGAAACCCTTGATTTCATGCTGGACTGACGCGGAGCTGCCATGAGCAATACCTTCGACATGAATGAGCTGCACTGGCTGCTGGATATTGTCCAGAGCATAGATGTCGGTGTGGTAGTGCTCGACCGGGATTACCGGATTGAAGTCTGGAACAGTTTTATGGAAAACCACTCCGGCATGGACAATAACCGGGTTCGCCAACAGCCCCTGTTCGAATTGTTTCCGGAAATCGATGCTGGCTGGTTTACCCAAAAAGTGGAAAATGCCGTCATGCTCGGCACGCGTGCTTTTACTATCTGGGAGCAACGCCCCAACCTGTTTCACTTCAAAAGCTATCAGCCGGTTACCGGACTGGCCGACGAGATGTACCAGAATGTCACCATCCTACCTTTGCGCAGCACCAGTGGCATCATCGACCATGTCTGCCTGATCGTTTATGACGTCACCAACGTTGCGGTCAACAAGCGACAACTGGAGTCTGCCAATAGCCAGTTACGTGAGTTGGCGGACCTTGACGGCCTGACCGGCTTGCTCAACCGGCGTTACTGGGAACAGTGCCTGACCCATGAATTTGCCCGCCATCTGCGATACGACGAACCGGCCAGCCTGGTTATTTTCGACATCGACCACTTCAAGCGCTTCAACGACACCTACGGCCACCAACTGGGTGATGAAGTAATCCGCGAAGTCGCCCGCCTGACCCGCCAGATGGCACGGGAAACCGACTTTGCCGGACGTTACGGTGGTGAAGAGTTTGTCGTTTTATTGCCAAATACCGACACCGAAGGCGCCCTGCAGTTTGCCGAGCGCCTGCGCAATGCCATTGCCCGGCTGCGCGTCGACCACCAGGGCGAACCCTTGACGGTCACCATCAGCCTGGGAGTAGCCGGCATGCAAGCCGAGATGACCAATCACCAAGCATTGATCGAAGCCGCCGATCAGGCCCTGTACAATTCCAAAGAGCGCGGTCGTAATTGCACCACCTTGCACCCCAACCTGCCTGCCGAAGCCTGAGCCGACCCCAATCAGTTCTGCCGAGGCATTGAAAAGCCACGCCAAGGCTGTATTATTCAGCCCTCAAGAAATGGCTATTAATTGACGTCTGTCGAATTAAAATTAAAAATCGACAACATTCAGACAGATGGAACATCCCAATCTGCAGTCCAATACTAACTATTGGTGGGAAAAACTATGGACAGTGAACACAAATCACACGGCTGGTGCTGGGCCTATCAGAAAGCACGCAGTTATCATATCAGTCAATTTCAAGCCGGCTACCGGGCAACCCGTTTCTGGCTGACTGGCGATACCGGAAACTTCCTCAGTCACGGCGGTTTCCGCAAGTCACGCATCCGCCGCTGAGCGCCTTACTGACTCTTGTTGACCTTGCCGGGCTACACCCGAGCTGCACTTTACGGCACCATGCAGCTAAACCCGACAGGAGCTAGAGATAATGACCCAGGACCAATGGCTGATTTTCGGCATTCTCGGCACCACTATCGTGCTGTTTCTGTTTGGTCGCTGGCGCCATGATCTGATTGCCCTGCTGTCTTTGCTTGCCTGTGTGGTTGCCGGATTGATACCCAGCGCAGAAGCCTTTGCCGGATTTGCACAACCTGCTGTCATTACCGTTGCCGCCGTCCTCGTCCTCAGCCATGGGCTGCAAAAAACCGGTGCCGTAGAAGCGATGGCGCAACGCGTGCTCCCCGACAGCAAAAACCCATTGATTGCACTGGCAGCGCTGACCTTGGTCGGGGCAATGCTCTCAGCCTTTATGAATAATGTCGGCGCCATGGCGCTACTGATGCCAATTGCCATGCAACACGCAAGCCGGCAAGGCATACCGCCAGGTAAAGTGCTGATGCCGCTGGCGTTTGGCACTATCCTCGGCGGTATGACGACCTTGATCGGTACACCACCCAACATGATTGTGGCTGGCTTCCGTGCCGAACATACTGGTAGCGGCTTCGCCATGTTCGACTTTACCCCGGTCGGCCTGGGGGTAGCCCTCGGCGGAGTAATTTTTGCCGTACTGTGTTCCCGCTGGCTGGTACCGCATCGCGAACAGGGCAATGCAGACAGCTTCGACACTGGCACCTATCTTACTGAAGTACGCATTGGCGACAATGCCAACCTGGTTGACAAAACCCTGCGCGAAGCCGAGCAATTGCTGGAAGATGATGACGCCCAGATAGTCGGTATGGTGCGCAATGACTTTCGTGTAACCGCTCCGCTACCAGGGCGGCGGCTGCATGTGGGTGACATTCTGGTCATTGAAGCTGACCCGGAAAGTCTGGGTTCGACTCTTACCCGACTCGGGCTAAAACTGGAGGAGTCCGTAAAACCGGAAGAAGCGGAAGAAGCGGAAGAAGCTGAACATACAGATGACGATGATAGCAAAGAGGAAGAGGATGCCGAAACAACAAGCTCATCTGACTCTGCGACTGACACATCAGCCAGCAGCACTGATATTTCAAGGGTGCGCCCCGGCCTTAATGACAGCGAGAGCATCGAGCAGACTGCTGAACCCAAGAAAACCAAACGCAATAACGATGATGAGATCGTCATTCAGGAACTGGTTGTGCAACCCAATGCCCTGCTACTGGGGCTGACCGCTACCGATCTGCAGATTCGAAGCCGCTTCGGCATCAATTTGCTGGCGATCTCACGCCGAGGTCACCGCACGGTGAAACGTCTGCGCTGGACCGAACTGCAGGCCGGCGACGTCATCCTGATGCAAGGCCCACCCGAAGCCATTGCCGGGTTTGCCATGGAATACCAGTGCATCCCGCTCGCCCAACGTCAGATCCTTATCCCCAACAAGCGTAAAGCCTGGACGGCACTGGGCATAATGCTGGTTGCTGTCGCTGTGGCAGCCACTGGCTTCCTGCCTGCGGCACTCGCCTTCACGGCCGGGGTTGATGCCTTCATGATGACCCGCGTAGTTCCAGTACGGGGTATCTATGATGGTATCGACTGGCCAATCATCGTACTGCTCGGTGCGCTGATGCCGATGGCAGCGGCCATGGCCAGTACCGGGGCCGCCGATCTGTTAGCGCAGGGTCTGCTAAACCAGTTGGCTCAGGGCAATGCGATTATTGCACTGACACTGACGCTGATCATCACCATGACCCTGTCAGACTTTATGAACAACGCCGCCACGGCTGCCGTGATGTGCCCGATCGCCATCAGTATTGCCGCGCAACTGGGGGTTGATGCCGACAGTTTCCTGATGGCCGTTGCTATCGGCGCATCCTGCGCCTTCCTGACGCCGATTGGCCACCAGAACAACACCCTGATCCTGGGGCCCGGGGGGTTTCGCTTCAGCGACTATTGGCGGCTCGGACTACCGATGGAAATTCTTGTCGTTTTGATAAGCATCCCCTTGCTGCTGCTTTTCTGGCCGCTATGAACATCACCAACGAGGGTTTGACGGCCAATGACACCCCCAATTATAGTGTCATCTGATTCCACAACAACATCAGGTTCCTAGAAAGCGGCGGTGTCGGAATACGGGTGACCCACCCCGTGCCGGTTCGCAAACCTGATCCCGGACGGCTACCACATGGCAGTATTC
>SKFV01000065.1 GCA_007117785.1 Pseudomonas sp. | reverse complement strand
TCTGATCGAAAGCGCGGGCAGAGCCGCCGTATACTTCAGCACAGACCTTGGTCAGAGCCGCAGTCAGGGTGGTCTTGCCATGGTCAACGTGACCAATGGTGCCCACGTTCAGGTGCGGTTTGCTGCGTTCGAACTTCTCTTTAGCCATCGAGAGATCCCCTATCGTGAGTGTAATGCGCGAGTCACGCGACCATTAAATAAAAGGCAGATATTCACATATCTGCCTTGAACTGGAGCTCATGAGCGGATTTGAACCGCTGACCTCACCCTTACCAAGGGTGTGCTCTACCAACTGAGCTACATGAGCTTACACCGGGTGCAGTACCAAGATTGGAGCGGGTAGCGGGAATCGAACCCGCACCATCAGCTTGGAAGGCTGAGGTTCTACCGTTGAACTATACCCGCCAAGCACTTGGCTATGCGAAAACTGGTGGAGGGGGAAGGATTCGAACCTTCGAAGCTTGCGCGTCAGATTTACAGTCTGATCCCTTTGGCCACTCGGGAACCCCTCCGCAAGAGGGCGCCATTTTCGTCACTTGGCAGCATGCTGTCAACACTTTTCTCTGCAAAAACCGCAACTTGAAAGCACAGCCAATTGTTGATGCTTTACTACCCTGAAGTCAGGGGTAAACACAGGGAGATTTATCTGGTTGTAACCCTGCCCAACAGGCTTCAATCAGGAATTTGCTGGCGGCAAGCTGCCACAGGGACGATAGTGATGCACCAGACCGGGAAAGGCCTCACGCAAGCGCTGCAGCATTCGCGCATCGACCAGGCGCCGCGCAGCAGCATCCACCTCCAGCCAGGGCTGACTGACATAACGCTCCAGCTGCTCAATATCGCTGTCATAGCCTTGCAGCTGCAACTGCTCGCGCCTGTTGCTCGCTGCTTCACGCGTGGCAAAAACACCCAGAGCAATTTTCCCGGCCATGACGCCATCACCAATCAGGTAACTTTCGATACCACTATCCTGTAATAAACGCAGGGCAGCGAGCGCTTCGTTGCGCGTACCCGGTACTGACTTGATCAACAGGTAATCTTCTTCTGCCACACTGTCCAGATTGACCATGCGCGCACCAACGCCGAGAGCCAGCAGACGCTGACGCAAAGCATGCAGGTCATCGGCTGCCGCCAGCCCACCGAGATGCATACACAACCCCGCTGCAACGTCGGTAGCCTCGGCGCCAACGGGGCCAGAGCGCTGCACTGCTTCTACAGCAATGCTATCGGAGCTTTCAGGCCGCAGCTGCAACTTGCCCTGTTGCACCTGCCACAGCGCATAAAGGATATTGATCAACAACAGGCAGAGAAATACCCAGCGCATTATTCCGGCTCCATCGGACAAGCCAGGGCAAGGCCTTCGAACACCAGGTCGTTGATCACATTACACTCACTGGGCAACATTTCGGCCATACGAGTCGCGTCACCACCCGTGAGGATCACCAACACCTTGTCACCCAGCAACTGGGTCGCAATGCGCAGCTGCTCGCGAACAAAGCCCGCCAACATCAATTCACAACCATATTCGACTGCCTCAGCAGTATTGCTACCCGGCGTCGGTGAGCGCAGGTCACTGTGCAGGCTCTTGTCATAACGGATCAAACGGGTGTGACGCTGCAGACTGCTGCGCAGCAACCCGGTTCCAGGGGCGATAAAACCACCCAGATGCTGTCCATCGGCAGCGACAAAGTCGACCGTAACCGCAGTACCCAGGTCAATCACCACGCAGGCTCGCTGACAGATCTTGTAACCGGCAGCCAGGGCCAGCCAGCGATCCATACCCAGGCGCGTGATGTCCGCATAACCATTGCGCACTCCCGCCAGTTCGGCGGAGCTGCGAGCCAGCACTGGATGCAACTTCAGCCAACTGGTCAACTGATCCATGACAACTCGCGTCTCTTCTTCGGAACGCACACTGACCAAACGACAGCCACGAATATCCCTTTCCTGACCACCCAGGAGTCGTTGCAACTCAACCAGATCAGGCGCCATATCCCGATCACGCACTCGTCCCTCACGGTCAAGCAAGCGCCATTTGATCAGTGTGTTACCGCAATCCAGCTCAAGTAGCATTTTTCAACCCTAAACTTGCCTCGCCCCATTGAGCAATTGCTCACCAACAGCCGGCAGCACTATACAGATAAAAACCTTAATGACCGCTGCAGCATGCCCACCGCGACTCGCATCATAACGCCCAGCACGCCCGGAATGAATTGAAAACATGCTTATAAAGCAGCGCTTTTAACCCTGCGAGCAACTTTTCGTCGACCCACACCACCGGCGGCGCTACCGGAGTCGTCAACGCCATTTGCCCAAGTTATTGTCGTGCGCGTAAAAACAGAGCGCGAACGCTCTTATTCCTGTACTATATGCCGCTATTTTCCAACCAAACCGGCTATCAGGGAACACCATGACTGATCTATCTCTCTACCGCAATATTGGTATCTTCGCCCACGTTGATGCCGGCAAGACCACCACCACAGAACGAATCCTCAAGCTGACCGGTCGCATTCACCGCCTCGGCGAGGTTCACGAAGGTGAATCCACTACCGACTTCATGGATCAGGAAGCCGAGCGCGGTATTACTATTCAGTCGGCTGCAGTGAGCTGCTTCTGGAAAGGCTACCGTTTCAACGTCATCGATACCCCCGGCCACGTTGACTTTACCGTGGAAGTGTATCGCTCGCTTAAAGTACTCGACGGTGGCATCGGCGTATTCTGTGGCTCCGGCGGCGTTGAGCCCCAGTCGGAAACCAACTGGCGTTACGCGAACGACTCGAAAGTATCGCGCCTGATCTTTGTCAACAAGCTGGACCGTATCGGCGCCGACTTCCTGCGCGTCACCGAGCAGGTACGAACCGTACTGGGCGCCAAGCCGCTGATCATGACTCTGCCAATCGGCCGCGAAGACACCTTCTCCGGCGTCGTTGATCTGCTGACTCGCAAGGCCTATGTCTGGGACGAAACCGGACAGCCTGAAAACTACGACGTTACTGACATCCCCGCCGACATGGTTGACGATGTTGAACAGTACCGTAGCGAAATGGTCGAAACTGCCCTGGAAATGGACGATGATCTACTGATGGCTTATATGGAAGGTGAAGAACCCTCCATCGAAGACATCCAGCGCTGCATCCGCAAGGGCACACTGGAGCTGGCGTTCTTCCCCACCTACTGTGGTTCTGCGTTCAAGAACAAGGGTATGCAGTTGTTGCTGGATGCCGTTGTTGATTACCTGCCCGCACCGCAGGAAGTCAATCCGCAGCCACTGACTGACGAAGAAGGCAACCCCACCGGCAAACACGCCATCGTTTCTGCCGACGAGCCTTTCCGCGCCCTGGCGTTCAAGATCATGGATGACCGTTTCGGCGCCTTGACCTTCGTCCGTATCTACTCCGGTAACCTGAACAAGGGTGACACCATCCTCAACTCGTTCACCGGTAAATCCGAGCGCGTCGGCCGCATGGTTGAAATGCAGGCTAACGAACGTAACGAGTTGAGCCATGCTACTGCCGGCGACATTATCGCCATCGTCGGTATGAAGAATGTACAGACCGGCCACACCCTTTGTGATCCCAAGCATCCCTGTACGCTTGAAGCCATGGTATTCCCCGAGCCCGTGATCTCCATCTCCGTTGAACCGAAAGACAAGGGCTCCACCGAAAAAATGGGTGTTGCGATCGGCAAGATGGTTGCTGAAGATCCGACCTTCCGAGTTGAGACTGACATCGATTCCGGTGAAACCATCCTCAAGGGCATGGGTGAATTGCACCTGGATATCAAGGTCGACATTCTCAAGCGTACTTACGGCGTTGAGTTGGTTGTCGGCCAGCCTCAGGTGGCTTACCGTGAGACCATCACCAAGGAAATCGAAGACAGCTACACGCACAAGAAGCAGTCAGGCGGTTCAGGTCAGTACGGTAAGATCGATTACACCATCAAGCCCGGCGAGGCAAACACCGGCTTCACCTTCAAGTCCTCTGTCGTGGGCGGTAACGTTCCCAAGGAATTCTTCCCGGCCATCGAAAAGGGCTTTGCCTCCATGATGGGTATTGGCCCGCTGGCAGGCTTCCCGGTTCTGGACGTAGTGGTAGAACTGACTGATGGTGGTTTCCACGCGGTTGACTCCTCGGCCATTGCGTTTGAAATCGCTGCCAAGGGCGCCTTCCGTCAGTCCATGCCCAAGGCAGGCCCGCAGTTGCTTGAGCCGATCATGAAGGTGGATGTGTATAGCCCAGAAGATCACGTTGGTGATGTTATCGGTGACCTTAACCGTCGCCGCGGCATGATCTCTGGCCAGGAAGCTGGCGTTACTGGCGTTCGCATCAAGGCCGATGTACCCCTGGCAGAAATGTTCGGCTACATCAGCACCCTGCGCACCATGACCTCAGGTCGTGGTCAATTCTCAATGTCGTTCTCCCACTACGCAGCCTGCCCGGCCAACGTAGCTGAAGCAGTTATCGCCAAAGAGAAAGAAAAGGCTGCCCAGAAGTAAGGGTAGCTGTCGCAGCTTAAAACGCCTGATGCTTGTGCATCAGGCGTTTTTTTATGGCTGCTTAATAGGCGAAGAAGCTTATTTTTCAGCGCTCTATGATGTACTGCGTCTTATGACGCCGGCTGCAATCTCAGGCTCAGCTCACCACCGTTCAATACCATTATGTCCTCGTCAACCTGCAGGCGTAGCCCGCCATTAACGTCGACCCCTTGCTCAGTACCTTCTAATACCCGCTCACCTGACTGCACTTGCACAGCACAACCCAACCAGGCATCGTGCTCTTCCCAGGCAGAACGGAAGGGTGCGAAGCCCTCTGCACGAAAGCGCTCAAGCGCCAGATACAGTCGACGCAGGAAAATGGCTATCAGATGATTGCGATTGAGATCCCCCTGCTCGGCATGTTGTGCCAGCGATGTCCACGGCTGGCTAATCTCGTCAGCACAATTACGCATATGCACGTTCAGACCTACGCCAATAATGGCAACACAGTCTGCAGTCAGATCGCCGCCAATTTCTATAAGAATACCGGCCAACTTGCGATTGCGATAAAGCACGTCATTCGGCCACTTTAACTGACAGTCATTAAAGCCTGCTTCAGCCAAAGATTCCACCAACACCAGTCCGACCAGAAGACTCAGCCCTTTCAACGCTTGAGCACCACCAGTGAAGGGCTCTACCAGAGTAAGGTAGATATTTTGTGCATAAGGGCTTGACCAGGGTCGCCCGCGCCGGCCTCGGCCACTGCTTTGCTGCTCGGCGATACAAACCAGGGGTTGAGAACCCTCCAGACTCAGCAAGTGGTGGGCGCGCGTATTGGTAGAGTCTGCTCGGTCAAAGAGATGCCAGCGCCAACGACCGCCGTATGCTGATGGCAATGCTTCCCGGATAATTTCCTCATCCAATAGGGCAGCTCCACGGGGGATACGATAACCGCGGCCACGGATGCGTTGTAATGGAAATCCTTCTGCGATTAAGGGCTGCAACACCTTCCAGACCGCTGCGCGGGTTACACCCAACTCGGCCGCCAGGGCCTCACCGGAATGGAACTCACCATCAGCCATCAATGCCAGCAACTTTGTCAGCATCAAGCCACTCTCCTGTTTGAAGGCACGCATGATACCGTCCCTGTGCCTGGGAATGAATGCTTTGGACGATTTTAAAGGCATGGTTCAAGTCAGAGACGTAGCGGGGAGTTGTTGTGTTTTCTTGCACGCAAAGAAAAGCCCCGGCCTGTTTCCAGAGCGGGGCTTTTCAGTATAGGCGCTTGACGATGACCTGGCCGGCACACCGGGACTCTCACCCCTTTCCTGGCTTTTCGCCCCACAAAGTAAAACCCCGGTTATCTTTCGATAACCGGGGTTTTGGTATAGGCGCTTGACGATGACCTACTCTCACATGGGGAAACCCCACACTACCATCGGCGATACGTCGTTTCACTGCTGAGTTCGGGATGGGATCAGGTGGTACCAACGCTCTATG
>SKFV01000335.1 GCA_007117785.1 Pseudomonas sp. | reverse complement strand
GGTGCCGTCAGTGCCGGCATTGAAGTTGATAAAGCCTTCGTGCATGACAGTGGTTCCTTCGCCGACGTAAGCGCCAAGACGCACCCGTGAGGTGTCGGCAATACGTACGCCGCTGGGCACCACATAATCGGTCAGCTTGGGGAATTTGTCGACGCTGTATACCGACAGGGCTTCACCCTTGAGGCGGGCCGACAGCTGGCGCTGAGGCAGTTCGTTGATGTCGATAGCACCCTGGCTGGTCCAGGCGATGTTCGGCAGCAAGGGGAAGATGCCGGCGAGTACCACGCCATGCGGCTTGACCAGGCGATGCGAGAGCAGATGCAGTTTCAGGTAGGCCTCAGGGGTTGAGCTGGGCGCTTCATCAGTGGCCAGCAGGGTCACCACCAGCGGGCGTTGACTGTCGGCCAGTTGGGCGACCAGGTCAGCGCAATCTGCAAAACCGGCAGTCTTGAGTGCCTGGCTCAGAGCGGCACACTGACTGGTCGCAAGATCCAGAGCCTGGTTGCCGCCACTGTAGTTCAGTTGCTCAGCGATGACCTTGACCAGCTTTTCATCCGGGTTCAGCAGCGGTTGCGGGTAGTAGACCTCAAGCCAGTTGCCGGCGTTGTTCTGGGTGCCGACACCAATGGCCAGGCTGAAACATTCACTCATGGGGTATTCCTTGAATTCTGAGTTAATCAAAAACGGCGGCATACCACTCGGGCTTGAAGCCAACCAGTCGTTGGGAGCCGGTATCCAGCACCGGTCTTTTGATCATCGATGGCTGGGCCTGCATCAGAGCAATGGCCTTGGCCTGGTCGATGTTGTCCTTGTCTGCATCGGGCAGCTTGCGGAAGGTGGTGCCGCGTTTGTTGAGCAGCACTTCCCAGCCCTTTTCATCGCACCAGACGCGCAACGTCTCGGCGTCGATACCAGCCTGCTTATAGTCATGAAACTGGTAGTCGATGCCTTTTTCATCCAGCCAGGTGCGGGCCTTTTTCATCGTATCGCAGGCCTTGATGCCATACAGGGTGATCATGTTCAGAGCCTCTCGATAAAGCGGCGAATGCGCTGGGCTGCTTCAATGCAGTCCTCCAGCGGCGCGACCAGCGCCATACGCACACGGCCAGCGCCGGGATTATACCCGTCCACATCACGTGACAGATAGCGCCCGGGCACCACGGCGACATTCTCTTCGGCCAGCAGGCGGCGACTGAAGCTTTCGTCATCAACCGGCGTTTGCGGCCAGAGATAGAAGCCCGCATCCGGGCGTTGCACATCCATCACGTCGCCAAGGATGTCCAGCACGGCATCAAACTTGGCTTGGTAGAGTGCCCGGTTGGTGTCGACGTGGCTTTCATCCTGCCAGGCGGCAATGCTGGCGTGCTGGGTTTGTACCGGCATAGCGCAACCATGGTAGGTGCGGTACTGCAGATAGGGTTTCAGCAAGCTGGCGTCACCAGCGACAAAGCCGGAGCGCAGGCCGGGCAGGTTGGAGCGCTTGGACAGGCTGTGAAACACCACGCAGCGGGCGTAATCATTCCTGCCCATGGCGGCACAGGCCTGCAGCAGACCAACAGGCGCAGCCTGGTCTGGCCGGTAAATCTCGCTGTAGCACTCATCGGAGGCAATCACGAAGTCGTGCTCATCGGCCAGTCTGATCAGTTGCTGCAAGGTGTCCTGCGGGATGACTGCGCCGGTCGGGTTGCCCGGGGTACAGATAAACAACAGTTGGCAGCGTTGCCAGATACTTGCGGGCACCTGGGCGAAATCGGGAATAAAGCCATTGCTGGCATCGCAGGCCAGGTAATGCGGCTCGACCCCGGCCAGAAAGGCCGCGCCCTCATAGATCTGATAGAAGGGGTTGGGGCTGACCACCAGGCCTTGCGGGTCGCGTTCGATCAGCGCCTGGGTAAAGGAAAACAGTGCTTCACGGGTGCCGTTGACCGGAATAATGTGCTGCGCCGGATCCAGACTGTCAGCGGGCAGGGCGAAGCGCTGCGTCAGCCATTCAGCGATGCTCTGGCGCAGCTCGGGGATGCCGGCGGTGGTCGGATAGACGGCGGCCTTCTCCAGATTGCTTGCCAATGCTTCAAGCACAAAGGGGGGAGAAGGATGCTTGGGTTCTCCGATTGACAGCGAAATGGGCCGCAGTTCGGGATTGGGTGTGATATCGGCAATCAGGGCGCGCAGCTTTTCAAAGGGATAGGGCTGCAGGCGATGCAAATCAGGATTCATCGGCAATCTCTCAGAAGGTGATGGCCTGCGCGGCATTGGTGTTGTCGCCGGTCTGGCTGTCGCTCAGGGTGGCAATAATGGTCTGTTGCAGGCGTTGGCAGAGTTCCGGGTCTGACAGCGCCTGATTGTCGGCATCGGTCAGTACGAAAACGTCATCCACACGCTCGCCCAGGGTAACGATCTTGGCATTCTGGATACTGATATCGAACTCCAGAAAGATATGTCCCATTCGAGCAAGCAGCCCCGGGCGGTCTGGTGCGCTGAGTTCCAGAATGGTGTGCTGCCCGGCTGGATCATTGAAGATATTGACCTCGGGCGCAAAGGCAAAGTGCTTGAGCTGGCGCGGCACCCGGCGCTGGATGATGTCGGGGTATTCGTCCGGATTGGCCAGCGCCTCGCTCAAGCCCTCTTTGACCTGACGGATGCGCTCCGGGTTGTCGCCGATTGAACTGCCGTCAGCATCCAGCACGATGTAGGTATCCAGGCTGAACTGGCTGGTCGAGGTAATGATGCGCGCGTCCTGAATGCTCAGGTTGAGCTGATCCATGGCCGCCACGGTGGCGGCGAACAGGTCGTGCTGATCAGGGGTATAGATAAAGACCTGGGTCGCCCCTTCGAATTCACGCTGCGCAGTTTCCTTGATCAGTACCAGCGGACCCTGATGGTCCGGATGCTGGATGATGGCCTCGGTATGCCAGGCGACATCACTGGCGGTATGGCGCAGGAAATAGTCTTCGCCCAGTTGTACCCAGAGGTCTTCGGCCTCTTCCTCGTCGATGCCGCTGCGCACCAGAATATCCAGCGCAGCCTGTTGGGTCTGACGCACATGCTCTTCACGATCCGGCGGGTTATCCAGGCCACGACGCAAAGCGCGCTTGGTCTCGGTATACAGCTGGCGCAGGAGTGAGGCGCGCCAGGAGTTCCACAGGGTCGGGTTGGTGGCATTGATATCGGCGATGGTCAGTACATAGAGGTAATCCAGGCGAACCTGGTTACCCATATGCACGGCAAAATCATGGATCACCTGCGGGTCGGAAATATCCTTGCGCTGCGCGGTGGTCGACATCATCAGGTGGTTTTCCACCAGCCAGCTGATTAGATGGGTATCCCAGGCTGGCAGGTGGTGGCGTCGGCTGAATTCGCGCGCATCCACGGCGCCCAGTTCCGAGTGGTCGCCGCCGCGGCCCTTGCCGATATCGTGATACAGGCCGGCCATGTAGAGCAGATCGGGTTTCGGCAGGCGACAGAAGATTTTCCACGCCAGCGGGTAACGCTCCTGGTAATCGGGGCGACCGAGCTTGCGCAGGTGCTTGATCAGGTTCAGCGTGTGCGCATCCACGGTGTAGATATGGAACAGGTCATGCTGCATCTGCCCGACGATCTGGCCGAATTCTGGCAAGTAGCGGCCGAGAATGCCGTAACGGTTCATCCGCCGCAGGTTGGCGTGAATACCCTGTTGGCAGCGGAAAAGTTCGACAAACAGACTGGTGTTGCGCAAGTCGGCGCGGAAGGCATCATCAATCAGGTGGCGATTGTCACGCAGCAGACGAATGGTATCTGCTCGCACGCCACGAATCTCGGGATGCTGGGCCATCAGCAGGAAGATTTCCAGCAGGGCAAAGGGCGTACGGCGAAACACCTGCGGGTGAGTGACTTCGATATAGTGGTCACGTACCTGGAAGCGGCTGTTCAGCGGCTGGATATGGGCCTTTTCCGCATCACGCAGCAGCATTTCCTCGAAGTGCTGCATCAACAGGTCATTCAGTTCCGACAGTGACATGACCACGCGGAAGTAGCGCTGCATAAAGCGCTCCAGCGCCATCTTGCTATCGCTGTCTTCAAAGCCGAGCATCTTGGCAATGCTGCGTTGATGGTCAAACAATAAGCGATCTTCGGCCCGCCCGGCCAAGGTGTGCAGCGCAAAACGCACCTGCCAGAGGAAGCTCTGGCCATTATCCAGCAGGGTATATTCGGCCTCGTTCAGAAAGCCGCGCTCAACCAGTTCACGCAGGTCGCTGGTGCCGAAATGGCGCAGGGCAACCCAGGCTATGGTCTGGATGTCGCGCAGGCCACCAGGTGAGCTTTTGACGTTGGGTTCGAGGTTGTATTCGGTGTCATTGAACTTGCCATGCCGGGCGTGCTGTTCGCTGCGCTTGGCACGGAAGAACTCGGCATCACTCCACATATGTTCCGGGCTGATGGCAGCAATCATCTGTTGGCGCAGGACTTCATCACCAAACAGGGTGCGCGACTCCATCAGGTTGGTGATCACGGTGATGTCGGCGCGCGCTTCTTCGGCGCATTCACCCACATTGCGCACGCTCTGGCCCACTTCCAGACCAATGTCCCACAGCAGCATGAGAAACTGTTCAATGCAGTCACGGTAGGGTTCGGCATCATCTTGCAGCAGGATCAGCAGATCGATGTCGGAGTGCGGATGCAGTTCACCACGGCCATAGCCGCCCACCGCAAGCAGGGCGATACCCCGGTCCTCGGCGCAACTGAGTTGGCGCCAGGCCTGTTGCAGTATGTGGTCGGTAAACCAGGCACGCTCGTGAATCAGTTTGCGTATGTCGCGGCCACCCTTGAAACGCGCCTGCAAGACGCTATCAGCCTGGCGAATGGCTTTCTTGAACGCAGCTATGGGGCTGGTTTTAAGTGCCAGTTCGGCCTGGAACTGGCTGGGATCAAACAACTCGTTATCCACGGCAACAGCCCTTGGGTTTACTGATAGGTTTCTTCTGTGCGCTTGGTCAGAATCTCGTGGCCGTCAGCAGTTACCAATATGGTGTGCTCCCACTGGGCGGACAGCTTTCGGTCCTTGGTTATAGCGGTCCAGCCATCGCCCAGCAAGCGGGTTTCGGCGCGGCCCTGGTTGATCATGGGCTCGATGGTGAAGGTCATGCCTTCCTTCAATTCCATGCCGGCACCGGCGCGTCCGTAATGCACTACCTGCGGTTCTTCGTGAAAGACCTTGCCGATACCGTGCCCGCAGTACTCGCGCACCACACTGAAGCGGTTGGCATGCGCATGGTCCTGGATGATCTGGCCGATATCGCCCAGCCGCGCGCCGGGGCGCACAACCGAAATACCTTTATACAGGCATTCCTGAGTCACCTTGGCCAGCCGCTGCGCCCATTCGGGAACCTCGCCAACCATGAACATCTTGCTGGTATCGCCGTGATAGCCATCCTTGATGACGGTGACATCAATATTCAGCATGTCGCCGTTCTTCAATGGCTTTTCATTGGGTATGCCATGACAGACGACGTGGTTCAGTGAGGTACAGATCGACTTGGGAAAGGGCATGCGGCCGGGTGCACCGCCGTAATTCAGCGGTGCGGGGATGGCCCCTTGTACATCGACGATGTAATCATGACAAATGCGATCAAGCTCGTCGGTGGTGATGCCGGCTTTGACGTGCTCGCCGATCATCTCCAGCACTTCGGCGGCCAGGCGGCCAGCCACGCGCATGCCAGCGATATCTTCCGCAGTCTTGATGCTCACGCTCATGTCGACACCTCTTCTTTGGGCTGTACCCGGGGCACAGCAATATAATCGTGCGGGCTTGCGGTGGCTTCACGCCACTGCCCGACAAAGCGGATTATTCTAACAGAGAACCCGTCCTGCGAGCGACCCGGGGGCGGACAGCCGGGGCTGGATATGCTTTAATTTGTTGCGGCAATATGGTATAAAGCGCCGCGCCTGTGAGAGGTCGAGCAATCGGCCACAGGCGAAAACTGAATCCGCACACATATCGACACGTTGCCCTGGGT
>SKFV01000368.1 GCA_007117785.1 Pseudomonas sp. | reverse complement strand
TAAGCCTGCTGGTGTGCCTTGTCCGCACCTGGATGGCGCCTGGCGTTGCCAGTTGTTTGGCTTGCCGGAACGGCCTGCAGTATGCGCCGGCTTTCAGGCCGAGATGGCTATTTGTGGTGACAGCCGTGAGCAGGCGCTACAAATTATCACCCTGCTCGAGCAGGCCAGTCTGCCGGCATAAAAACCCCGGCAGTCATGGATGCCGGGTTAAATACTGAAGAAGCACAATGTTGAAACCCCATACCGCGGAAGCGATACGGGGTTATGCACAGCTTAGAAACTTTTCGAGGCTGAGAAGGTCCAGTTCGAGCTGCAAGAGCGGCTTCTTTCGTAAGCATCACGGCAGTCAGAGTTGCTGATGTTGGTGTCTGAATACATCAACGCCAGGTCAAGGCCGAGGAACTCTTTAGATATGGTGGCGGCCCAGTCGCGGTAGGTAAAGTCACTGTCGTCGCCATAACCGACGTGCAGACCCAGACCGAAGCCCTCAGGCAGATCGAAGCCGTAGCCTACGCTGTAATAACGTGAACTTACCGGATCGTAAGCATATTTTGCAGCCAGATCAAAGCCATAAAGACCTACTCCCAGAATCCACTCCTCGACGTTGTTATCGTTCGCGCCAGGGAAGGTATAGGAGTTCCAGCTGATGTCGTAGCTGACGTCCGGAGTGATATCAGCACCGAAGCCGAGGTAGTAATCCAGCTCAATGGTGGAATCATCTGCGTCACCGAAGTCAACGTTGGAGCCCCAGGCACCAATGTAGAAACCGCTTTCATGAGCGATATCCAGGCTAGCCTGGGCAGCACCCTTACCGCCGGTTTGTGACTGACCGCGCCAGATATAATCAGTCGCCAGCGTAGCAGTCATGCTGACATCCAGTTCGCCGATTGCAGTATCAAAAGTTTCGGCTTGCGCCATGCTGGCAACACTCAGAGTGCTGGCGGTGGCGATGGCAATGGCAAGTTTCTTCATCATGTGGTGTATCCCCGTTGTGTAAAAATTCAATCATGTTGAATTGGTTGGCGATATCACCTGAGCAGAAACTGTGCCAGTTTTACTTATTATCAATAAAAACAAATAGTTAAGTTATTGTTGCAGGTTTATATCAGTGCTGTTGCAGTATCGGGATGCACCATGATGGAGCCTTGGGTTATACGCTGGTGCACTGCATGGCAATCAGGCGCTTGTGCCTTTGATAGCGCTGCAGACGTTGTTGCAACGCGTGGGGCAGTTGTTCTGCTGGAGCGAAGCCGCATGACTGGTACAGGGGTGCCAGTTCCGGGGCGCAAAACAGCCATACAGGGCTGTCGAGCTGTGCCAGGCAGGTAGTCATCAGTCGTCTGGCCAGGCCTTGCTGGCGGCGCTCCACGGCGGTGCACAGGCTGGTCAGCCAGAACCCCTCGGCAACCGGTTCCAGGCAGAGTGCGCACGCTATATCAGGATCACGCAACACCCAGACCTGGTGCTGTCCGCGAGCGCGCATACGGCTGCCTTGTGTTTTGTAGAAGCGATTGACCAGCGGATACGCACTATCCATTAGTATATCTATGCGCATGCTTGACCTGCGTCAGTTGCTGCTTGAACGGATTTGCGACACTGGATAGCGGTTATACTCATACAGGTCATGTTGTTTTACGAAATGGAAAGGACACTCTATGCAAAATGTATTGGTACCCTTCGACGGTTCATCCAGCGCCAAGCGCGCCGTTCAATATCTGGTTGACTTTTCAGCCGCGTACCCAGCGATCAAGGTACATGTGATCAATGTGCAGAGCGAGCCCAAGCTGTATGGCAATTATGTCTCAGCGAGCATGCTCGATCAGCTTCGCGAAGGAGCAGTGCAACACGGCCAGGAAATAAATGCCGATGCCGCAAGCATGCTGGAGGCGGCGAAGATCGATTTCGAGACCCATGCAGTAATGGGTGAAGTCATTGGCGAAGTGGTCAAGGCGGTCAAGGCCTTCGGTTGCAATACGGTGGTCATGGGCACCCGTGGCATGAGCAATCTGGGTAACCTGGTGATGGGGTCGGTCGCCACTCGTATCGTGCACGAAGTGCCGGTACCGGTATTGTTGGTCAAATAATGCCGAATGTCAGGGCCGGCACATTGTGCCGACCCTGCCGACTGCAGATCAGCGGTTGAAGCGCTCGACCAGTTCAGACTGCTGGCCAGCCGTATCTGCCAGTTCGATGCTCAAATCAGCACTGCGCTGGGCCTTGGCTGCCGTTGACTCGGACAGGTCGGCAATGGTGGTGATATTGCGGTTAATCTCCTCGGCAACCGCGCTTTGCTCTTCAGCTGCACTGGCAATCTGGTTGGCCATATCGTTGATCTGCTCGATAGCGCGGCTGATACCGTCCAGTGCCTCATCCGCTGCAACCACTCTTTCCAGCCCCTTGTCGGCCTGACTATGCCCTTGCTGCATGGCGCTCACGGCTTTTTCTGCCGCTTGCTGCAGGTTGGCAATCAGTCCGTGGATCTGCTCGGTGGAGTCGGCCGTGCGACTGGCCAGGGCGCGCACTTCATCGGCCACCACGGCAAATCCGCGACCCTGTTCACCAGCTCGTGCAGCCTCAATCGCGGCGTTAAGGGCCAACAGATTGGTTTGCTCGGCAATGCCCTTGATGACATCTACCACGGTACCGATCTGTTTGGCATCACTGGCCAGCTGACTGGAGACCTCGGCAGCAGCGTTGACGGCACTGGCCAACTGCTCGATGGCGCGGCGTGTGGCCTGAGTGACTTCCTTGCCCTGGCTGGCCAGTTCACTGGCGTGGCGGGTTGATTCCGCTGTGCGCTGTACATTGCCGGAGACTTCCTGGGTGGCTGCGGCCATTTCATTGACTGCTGTCGCCACTTGCTCGGTTTCTTTGCGCTGCTGGCTGAGGCCTTGGGAGCTGTCCAGCGCCAACTGGCTGGCTTCCGTCGCCTGAATACGTAACTGACCTGAACTATCGAGCAGCCGGGTCAGGCTGGTGCGCAAGCGGGCCTGTTGGCTCAGTAGCGCCATTTCAAGCTGCGCCAGAGTACCTCGGTGGGGGGTATACATTTGCGCCAGCAGCGGGTCAGCGATGCTGTTTGAGGCCTGGCGAATCAGTCGTTGCAAGCGAGCCTCTTGCCAGGCGCGCCAGGCAAGCGCTGCAGGTACGCTGACGACCAGACCGGCAGCAATGCCCCACCCCCCGAAACCGCTACCCAGCGCGGCGGTGATACCGCCGACTATCGGCATTGGTGCCAGGTCGCCAATCCAGCCCTGCCAGTTGGCAGGGACGGCCTTGCCGCCCCGGTTGAGACGCTGATAAAGCTGCTCGGCGCGCTTGAGTTGCTGAGCAGTAGGCTTGACCCGGACTGACTCATAACCGGTGACCTGGCCACGTTCCCATACCGGCGTGACGTAGGCGTTGACCCAGTAGTGATCACCGTTCTTGCAACGATTCTTGATGATGCCCATCCAGCTGCGGCCCGCCTTGAGGTCGGCCCACATATGCTCGAAAATCGCGGAGGGAACGTCCGGGTGGCGGACCAGATTATGCGGGCTGCCAATCAGTTCCTCGCTTTTAAATCCACTGATCGCCACGAAGTCATCATTGGCATAGCGGATTATGCCCTTCAGATCTGTCGTAGAGATCAGCCGCTGCGCTTCGGGAAAGGTCTGTTCGCGCTGAGTGACGGGCTGATTATTTCGCATGGGGCATCCTGGTTGCGGCAAGGTTTTATAGGTTATTAGTCTATGCTGTGTTTATCGTCAGCGAGATAAATATCTTTAATCGCATTGATGTGCCCGCAGCAGACCTTGTAGTGTGGGGAGTATAGCTATTCTGCCGCTGGCATGCTGCCAGCGTTTTGACAAGAGGATTCAGCATGAGCTTCAAGAACAGTCTGGACAGCCAGCAAAGCCTCGCCGTCGGGGCAACCACCTACCAATATCATTCGTTGCCCAAAGCTGCGGAAAAACTGGGTGATATCAGCCGTTTGCCGATGTCACTCAAGGTCTTGCTGGAAAACCTGCTGCGCAATGAAGATGGCAGTACGGTAACCCTGGAGGATTGCCAGGCCATCGTAGACTGGCTCAAGGAACAGCGCTCAACCCGGGAAATCCAGTACCGACCGGCGCGCGTTCTGATGCAGGACTTTACTGGCGTACCTGCGGTTGTGGATCTTGCCGCCATGCGTGATGCCGTGGCCAAAGCGGGCGGTGATCCACAGCGGATCAACCCTTTGTCGCCCGTCGATTTGGTGATTGATCACTCCGTTATGGTCGACCGCTTTGCCGATGCCAGCGCCTTCAAGGACAACGTAGCCATTGAGATGGAGCGTAACGGTGAGCGTTATGCCTTTCTACGCTGGGGCCAACAGGCGTTCAACAATTTTCGTGTGGTACCGCCGGGCACTGGCATCTGCCACCAGGTTAACCTTGAGTATCTGGCTGAAAGCGTATGGGCCGAAGAGCGTGATGGTGAGCACTGGGCCTACCCGGACACCCTGGTGGGTACCGACTCACATACCACCATGATCAATGGCCTGGGTGTGCTTGGCTGGGGTGTCGGTGGTATCGAGGCGGAAGCTGCCATGCTGGGGCAACCCGTTTCCATGCTGATCCCGGAAGTGGTTGGCTTCAAGCTGACCGGCAAGATGAAAGAGGGCATGACGGCTACCGACCTGGTGTTGACCGTCACCCAGATGCTGCGCGCCCAGGGCGTGGTCGGCAAGTTTGTTGAATTCTACGGCGATGGGTTGGCCGATCTGCCGCTGGCCGACCGCGCCACTATTGCCAACATGGCGCCAGAATACGGTGCCACCTGCGGCTTCTTTCCGGTGGATGAGGTCACGCTGGAGTATATGCGCCAGACGGGTCGGCCGGATGCGGTTATCGAGCGGGTGGAAGCCTACTGCAAGGCGCAGGGACTGTGGCGTGAGCCCGGGCACGAGCCGGTTTTTACCACCACCCTGCATCTGGACATGAACGAGGTGGAAGCCAGTCTGGCCGGCCCGAAGCGCCCGCAGGACCGGGTTGCACTGGGCGATGTACCCAAAGCCTTTGATGATCTGCTGGCTTTGCAGGTTGTACCGGACGGAGAAGAAGCCCGGCTGGAAAGTGAGGGCGGTGGCGGCACCGCCGTCGGCTCCCACCGGGGTGATGCCGTGGTGATGATTGATGGCGAGGAACAGGTGCTCAATCATGGCGCCGTGGTGATTGCTGCAATCACTTCCTGCACCAATACCTCCAATCCCAGCGTCATGATGGCAGCTGGTCTGGTCGCGAAAAAGGCGCTGGAAAGGGGCTTGCAGCGCAAGCCTTGGGTCAAGTCGTCACTGGCGCCCGGTTCCAAGGTGGTCACCGACTATCTGGCCAAGGCGGGCCTGAATGAATACCTGGACAAGCTGGGTTTCAACCTGGTCGGTTACGGTTGCACCACCTGCATCGGTAATTCTGGCCCGCTGCCCGAAGAGATAAGCAATGCCATTGGCGAACACGATCTGGTGGTTTCATCGGTATTGTCCGGCAATCGCAATTTCGAAGGCCGGGTGCATCAACAGGTCAAGGCCAACTGGCTGGCGTCACCGCCGCTGGTCGTTGCCTACGCGCTGGCTGGCAATACGCGGATGAACCTGGCCAAGGAGCCATTGGGGCTGGATGCAAACAACCAGCCGGTATTCCTGCAGGATATCTGGCCGAGTAATGCGGAAATCGCCGACGCAGTAGCCATGGTGAAGCAAAGCATGTTCCGTGAACGCTACGCGGATGTCTTCAGCGGTGACGAGCACTGGCAGAGCATCAAGGTACCAGACAGCAGCACCTATGCCTGGGACAGCAAGTCCAGCTACGTGCAGAATCCACCTTACTTTGAGCAGATCGATCAGCCGCTGAAACCGGTCGAGCCGGTTGAACAGGCCTATGTATTGGCGGTATTCGGCGATTCGATCACCACCGACCACATTTCCCCGGCAGGCTCCATCAAGTCCAGTTCACCGGCTGGCGAGTATCTGCAGAGCCCGGGCATCAAACCGGATGATTTC
>SKFV01000359.1 GCA_007117785.1 Pseudomonas sp. | reverse complement strand
AGCGACCGTACCCGGTTGCTGTGGTTGGGCCAGTTTGTCGGATACCAATGGAAAACCGGGGTTCCCAGGGTGGGAACAGCGCTTTTGGGCAATGACAGGCCGGCAATATAACGCATCACAAGTGCATACAATTACGGTTTCCATAAGGAGTTAGGCAATGTCAAAAGGGCATTCACTACAAGACCCTTACCTGAACGTTCTGCGTAAGGAACGGGTTCCGGTATCCATTTATCTGGTCAACGGCATCAAGCTGCAGGGGCAGATCGAATCTTTCGATCAGTTTGTCATCCTGCTGAAGAATACCGTCAGTCAGATGGTTTACAAGCATGCCATCTCCACCGTGGTGCCGGGTCGCCCGGTGCGTTTGCCGGTGCAGGGTGCTGACGAGGCAGATACAGGCAGTGCCTGATCGCGGGGAGGTCTGATTGTTCTTTGAGCGTCATGAAGGTGGTGAGCGCGCTGTACTGGTTCACCTGGAAGGCCTGGATGAACAAACCCGAGAAGACCCCGACGAGTTTCTCGAGCTGGTCAGCTCCGCAGGTGCCGAGCAGGTTGGACTGCTAACTGTCTCGCGCTTTCGCCCCAGTCCGCGCTTTCTGGTCGGGCCGGGCAAGGTGGATGAAATAAAAGCACTGGTGGACGCCAATGAAGGTGAGCTGGTGATTTTCAATCACACGCTGTCGCCCAGCCAGGAGCGCAACCTTGAAAGCGTTCTGCAATGCCGTGTGCTTGACCGTACCGGGCTGATTCTGGATATCTTCGCTCAGCGCGCCCGCACCCATGAGGGCAAGTTGCAGGTTGAGTTGGCCCAGCTGGATCACTTGAGCACGCGTCTGGTGCGCGGCTGGACTCACCTTGAACGGCAAAAGGGTGGTATTGGTCTGCGTGGCCCGGGCGAAACCCAGCTGGAAACCGACCGCCGTTTGTTGCGAGCGCGGATCAAGCAGATCACCAAACGTCTGGAAAAAGTACGTGGGCAGCGCGAGCAAGCCCGGCGCGGACGTCAACGGGCCGAGATTCCGGTCGTATCCCTGGTCGGCTATACCAACGCCGGTAAATCAACCCTGTTCAATACCCTGACTGAGTCGACGGTTTATGCTGCTGACCAGCTCTTTGCTACCTTGGATCCAACCTTGCGGCGTATCGAGCTGGCCGAGCTAGGGCCAGTGATCCTGGCCGATACTGTGGGTTTTATTCGCCATTTGCCACACAAGCTGGTTGAGGCTTTTCGCGCCACCCTGGAGGAATCCAGTCAGGCTGATCTCTTGTTGCATGTGATTGATGCGGCCGATGCCGAGCGTGACTCGCACATCGAACAGGTCAATCTGGTGCTTGATGAGATAGGTGCCAGTGATTTGCCGACCCTCGAGGTGTACAACAAGATTGACCTGCTGCCCGCGATCGAGCCGCACATTCAGCGCGATGAAGACGGGATGCCTGTGCGGGTCTGGGTATCGGCGCAGAATAACCTCGGCCTTGAGCTCGTTACTCAGGCCATTGCCGAGCGGCTGGGGTATGACATCCTGCAGGCGTCTGTATTGATTGAACATGATCAGGCGCGTTTGCGTGCGCAGTTCTATCAGGCGGGAGCGGTGTTGGCGGAGCACAACGTCGATGGCGGTCGCCAGCAACTGGATTTACGCTTACCGCGGGCTGATTTCAATCGACTGGTAAAGCGTGAAGGTTTAGAGCCTGAGCACTTTCTCGGTCAACACGTTTTGCAATAATGCGCAGCTTTGGCGGTCGCCTATGGTGACTGAACTAAGGTACTATTTCAGATCGAAAATCGTCGCGGCATCTTAGTCCGGTCGCGGTGTAGATTTGGTTTTTTTGGACGACGGAGAGCGCTATGGCCTGGAATGAGCCTGGTGGCGGTAACAATTCTAATAATCAGGATCCTTGGGGCTCAGGCGGCAACCGCGGTGGAAATCGTGGTGGCAAGCAAGGGCCGCCGGATCTGGATGAAGCATTGAAAAAGCTGCAGGACAGCCTGAACGGCATGTTCGGCAACAAAAAACGTGGCGGTGATGATGACGGTGGCAACCGCAATGTTGGCGGTGGTCAGGGCATTCCCAAAGGTATCTGGGGTATCGGTCTACTCATTCTGTTTGCCTTCTGGCTATTCAATGCGATCTACATGGTCGATGAGCAAGAGCAAGCGGTTGTCCTGCGTTTTGGTGAGTATCATCGAACCGAAGAGTCGGGTCTGCATATCTATTTCCCGCCGATTGAGCGCAAGTACCAGCGTAATGTCACGCTGATTCGTTCTTATTCGCAGACGGGCATGATGCTCACCGAAGACGAGAATATCGTGCAGGTGCCGCTGACCGTTCAGTACCGTATCGCCAACCTGGAAGACTTCTCTCTAAAGGTTGAGGATCCGGAAACCAGCCTGCGCCATGCCACTGAAAGCGCGCTGCGTCATGTGGCCGGTTCAATGACCTTGCAACAGGTATTAACTGAAGGACGTGAGCGTCTGGGTGCTGAAGTCAACGAGCGCTTGCAGAATTATCTGGATATGTACCAAACCGGTATTACTATTGTGTCGGTGAACGTGACTGATGCGCAGCCGCCGTCCGAAGTGCAGGATGCTTTCCTTGATGTGATTCGTGCCCGGGAAGATGAGGAGCGCGAGCGTAACCAGGCGCAATCCTATGCCAACCGGGTCATTCCCGAGGCCCGTGGTCGCGCCCAGCGCCAACTGGAAGAAGCCAATGGTTATCGTGACGAGGTGATTGCTCGCGCGTTAGGTGAGACCAGCCGTTTCGATCAGTTGCTGGCCCAGTATCAAGCAGCACCTGAGATCATGCGTGAGCGTCTGTACATTCAGACCATGCAGGAAGTGTTGCAAAATACCAGCAAGGTCATGATTACCAACAGTGAAGGCAACAACAACCTGATGTATTTGCCGCTGGATCGGATGATGCAGCAATCAGGCATTGGTAGTAGTGGCGGTAGCAGTTCATCGTCCGCTACGGGTAATCCATTGACTGATGGTTCGGCACGCCTGCCAACGCAATTGCCGCAGCGTGATGCACGCTCAAGGGAGTCTCGCTAATGACTAACAAGACAATCTTCGGGCTGGTGGCGGTGCTGGTGGTATTGGTCGTCGGCTGGCAGAGCTTCTTTATCGTATCGCAAACCCAGCGCGCCATTGTGCTGCAGTTTGGTGCAGTGGTGCGCAATGACGTCAACCCCGGTCTGCATTTCAAAATGCCCTTTGTGCAGGAAGCACGCATTTTCGAAGGCCGATTGTTGACCCTTGAGTCCACTACCCAGCGCTATCTGACGCTTGAGCAGAAAGCCCTGATGGTTGATTCCTATGCCAAGTGGCGTATCACCGACGTGCAGCGTTATTACACCGCTACGTCGGGTATTCGCGCCAACGCGGAAGACCGTCTCTCACGTCAGCTGGAATCAGGCCTGCGTGACCAGTTCGCGCGTCGAACCCTGAATGAGGTGGTCTCGGGTGAGCGGGATCAGTTGATGGCCGATATGACCAGCATCCTGAACGAAAACGCCCAGCGCGAAATGGGTATTGAAGTGCTGGATGTGCGGGTCAAGGCCATTGATTTGCCGCGCGAGGTCAATCTCAGTGTATTTGAGCGGATGAGTACTGAGCGTGAGCGTGAGGCTCAGGAACTCAGGGCTCGTGGTCGCGAGCTAGGCGAGGGTGTTCGTGCTGACGCCGATCGTCAGAGTCAGGTGATTCTGGCTCAAGCCTTCCGTGAAGCCGAGGAGATTCGGGGTGACGGGGATGCCCAAGCTGCCTCGATCTACGCTGAATCCTTTGGTCAGGATAACGAGTTCTATAGCTTCTGGCGCAGCCTGCAGGCTTACCGCGAAAGCTTCGCCAGCAAGAATGATCTGCTGGTACTCGATCCGGACAGTGAGTTCTTCCGCTATATGCAGGGGACTGAGCGACGCTGATGTCGGCAATTCACATCCACTCGTGGCGCGTTCCGAACGAGTGGATGTGAATGTTCAGAGCAACGAAAAAAACGTGTTACACTTGCGCAGCCGGGATATCCCGGCTTTTTTGTGACCGGTGGCGCAGTGCGCCAGAATGGCGGAGATGTGCAGCATGGATTGGCAGAGCCTGGTAACCGCCCTGTGTCTGGTGCTGGTGATTGAAGGGCTGATGCCTTTCCTGGCTCCGGCAAGCTGGAAGGCGATGCTGCTGTCGATCAGTCAGATGGGTGATCGACAACTACGGATTATCGGCCTGGCCAGTATGCTGACAGGCACATTCATCCTGTACCTGATTCGCTGACAGGCGCCGGTTTTTCCTGAATTTTTGAAGGTTGTGACAATGCCGACAGTTGATCGCTGGCTTTTGCCAGATGGGATCGAAGAGGTGCTGCCTGCCGAGGCAGCGCGTATTGAAGCCGCTCGTCGCCAGTTGCTGGATCTGTTTTCCCGATGGGGTTACGAACTGGTCATCACCCCGCATATCGAGTACCTGGAGTCCTTGTTGACAGGTGCCGGGCATGACCTTGAACTGCAAACCTTCAAGATGATCGACCAGCTATCCGGTCGCATGCTCGGGTTGCGTGCCGATATCACCCCCCAGGTTGCGCGAATTGACGCCCACACGCTGGGCCAGCCAGGCCCGTCGCGCCTGTGCTATTGCGGTAGTGTGCTGCATACCCGGCCGCGCCCCTTGTCCACCTCGCGCAGCCTGATCCAGTTGGGTGCCGAGCTGTATGGCGACGCGTCCAGCGCCAGTGATATTGAAGTTCTGACCTTGATGCTGGAAACCCTGGCCGCCTGTCGTATACCGGATGTGCATCTGGATATCGGGCATGTGGGGATATATCGCGGCCTGGTCCAGGCGGCCGGCATGGATGCCGATAGCGAACAGGCCTTGTTTGATGCCCTGCAACGCAAGGCTGTGGACGAGGTGCAAGCCCTCGCTGCGCAGATTGATATTGCCGGTCTTGGCGCTATGTTGAGTTCGCTGGTAGAGCTGTCCGGCGGTGCGGATGTGCTGGAGCGGGCGCACGCCCTGCTTGATGGCGCCCCGGAATCCGTGATGGCCGCGCTGGATGATCTGAGTGAAATAGCGCAGACGCTACGCCGACGTTATCCGGATATTCCGTTGTATTTCGATCTCAGTGAGCTTCGCGGCTATCATTATCACACGGGTATGGTGTTTGCTGCCTATGTACCGGGCATGGGGCAAAGTATTGCTCAGGGCGGCCGTTATGATGATATCGGTGAAGATTTTGGTCGGGCGCGTCCTGCCACGGGCTTTTCCACTGACTTACGGCTATTGGTTGCGCGTGGCCGGATTGATGCCGAACAGCCAACCGGTATCTGGGTGCCTTACAGTGCAGCCAGCGACCTGCAGGATGAAGTAGCGCGCTTGCGCAGTGCTGGTGAGCGGGTAGTGGTAGCGCTGCCCGGGCAGCTAGACACTGATGCGCGCCAGGCGGGTTGCGACCGCCAGTTGAACCATATCAATGGCCAATGGCAGATTGGCACGATTTCCATTTGAACGGGTGGGCCGGTCAGGTCCCCGAAGCAACGAGGCATAGAGCTGAACATGGGCAAGAATGTTGTCATCCTGGGCACGCAGTGGGGCGATGAAGGTAAAGGCAAGATCGTCGACCTGATGACCGAACAGGTCTCGGCGGTAGTGCGCTACCAGGGCGGGCACAATGCCGGGCATACCCTGGTTATTGACGGCGAGAAGACGGTGTTGCACCTGATTCCCTCGGGCATCCTGCGCGAGAACGTACAGTGCTTTATCGGCAATGGTGTGGTGCTGTCTCCCGAGGCTCTGCTGAAAGAGCTGAATGAGCTGGAAGCGCGTGGTGTGCCTGTGCGTGAGCGCTTGCGTATCAGTCCGGCTTGTCCGTTGATCCTGCCTTACCATGTGGCACTGGATCAGGCGCGCGAGCGGGCGCGTGGCGAAGCCAAGATTGGTACGACTGGCCGCGGCATTGGCCCGGCCTATGAAGACAAGGTGTCGCGCCGCGGGTTGCGCGTTGCAGACTTGTTCCACCGTGAGCGCTTT
>SKFV01000123.1 GCA_007117785.1 Pseudomonas sp. | reverse complement strand
CGCCGACGATGTGGTAATACCATTCCCAGGCTTCCGGGTTAATGGGTTCACCCACAGTGCCAAGCAGACGCAGGCTGCTGCGTTGGCAAGCGGTAACGAATTCGTTGCCTTTGGCCATCAGCGCGCGAATGGCGGTGGGCGCGGTATAGAAAATATTCACCTGATGCTTGTCGACCACCTGCCAGCAGCGCGAGGCATCCGGGTAGGTGGGCACGCCCTCGAACATCAGCGTGGTAGCGCCGTTGCACAGCGGGCCATAGACAATATAGCTGTGCCCGGTAATCCAGCCGACATCGGCCGTACACCAGTAGATTTCGCCCGGTTTGTAGTCGAATACATAGTGATGGGTCATGGCGGCGCTGAGCAGATAACCGCCAGTAGTGTGCAGCACACCTTTGGGTTTGCCGGTGGAGCCGGAGGTGTAGAGGATGAATAGTGGGTCTTCGCTGTCCATCGGCTCTGGCGCACAGTCGGCACTGACCTGCTCTATTGCTTCGTGGTACCAGAGATCACGGCTAGCATCCCAGTCGATGGTTTCGCCGGTACGGCGTACGGTAATCACACTGTGCACATCGGGGCATTGGGCTACTGCCTTGTCGACATTGGCCTTGAGCGGGATCGGCTTGCCACCGCGCACGCCGTAATCGGCAGTAATGACGGCCTTGCAGTCGGCATCCAGAATGCGGTCACGCACGGCGTCGGGTGAAAAGCCGCCGAAGACCACCGAGTGAATGGCACCGATGCGTGCGCAGGCGAGCATGGCATAGGCGGCTTCGGGCACCATGGGCATATACAGACAAACACGGTCGCCCTTGCCGACGCCACGGCTTTTCAACACATTGGCCAGGCGACAGACCTTGTCATGTAATTCACGGTAGCTGATACGCGCATCATCTGTAGGCTCATCGCCCTCCCAGATGATGGCGGTTTGTTCGGCGCGGGTGGCCAGGTGGCGGTCGATGCAGTTGACACTGACATTCAGTTTGCCGCCGATAAACCAGGCCGCCTGGCCCTGCTTGAGATCGCAGTCACTGACGGTATGCCAGGGTCGCTCCCAGCTCAGAAAGCGTTCGGCCTGTTCAGCCCAGAAGGTATCGGGTTGCTCGATCGAGGCGCGGTACATGACCTGATAGCCGGCCTCATCCAGGTGAGCTGACTGACGGACACGTTCGGTGACCGGGTGCAATGCTTTCGGGTACATGCTCAACTCGCTTTGTTGTTGTCGGCGATTGCGCAGCGGTTGCCCGCTGCGCTTAGCTGTACCTACAGGATTGACCTTAATGCTGAGTATTTCAACCCGCTATTTGCCCTGGAGCGCACCTTCTGCAGCCATACGGGCAAATTCATTGTTGAAGCGCAAGGTGACATTGTCGGCATTGCCCCAGACACTGCCGTCCGGATAGCTGATACCAATGGTTTCCGAGAGATCCTGGCCGCTGCCGAGCAGGCCGCGCTCAAAGGAGAAACTGGCAATGTTGGCCATAGTCTCCTGTAGCTGCTGGTCTGCCATGACACTGACGACATCCTCGGGGCTATAGAACAGATAGGTGGCTTCCAGTTGCTGCTCATAGCCCGCCAGATCAGTGCCGGCGGCAATGCCCATGGCTTCACGCGCCTGAACCGCTGCGTCATCATCACCCTGCATTATGGCCATGGTCTCGAACCAGGCGCCAAGCAGAGCCTTGGCCAGCTCGGGATGCTTTTCCAGCGTGGCAGTGTTCACCACAATGCTGTCGGTCAACTCACCGGGCATCTGCGATGAGTCATAAATATTGACCGCGTCCGGCTGTTGCAGAATGTCACTGGCCATCGGGTTCCAGGTCACCATTGCCTGAGTTGATGGGTGTGCGAACAGCGAGACCATGTCGGCATCTGATGTATTTACCAGGGTAACGTCACGTTCGCTGAGGCCAACCTGCTCCAGCGCGCGAATCAGGAAGTAGTGGGAAATCGAATACTCGATGATATTGATGCGTTTGCCGGCAAGGTCACTGAGGCTGTCGCCATTGCGCATGATGATCACATCATTGCCGTTGGAGTAATCGATCACGGCGATGGAGGTCGAGTCTCTGCCCGAGGCCGCTGGTATGGTCAGTGCGTCCATCGTCGCCATCATGGCTGCATCAAATTCGCCAGCCGTGAACTGGTTGATGGCTTCAACGTAGTCGTTGATCTGCACAATCTCGATTTCAATGCCGTATTTTTCGGCCCAACGCTCAACAATACCGGACTCGCTGGCATAGTCCCAAGGCATGTAGCCTGGATAAAGAGACCAAGCCAGACGAAATGACTGGGTCGCATGGGCCTGGGTGGCGGCCATGCTGAGAGTGGCGAGCAGGGCGCAACCGGTAACAAGCTGCTTGAAAGACATGGTGTATCCTCGACAATGACAGTGGCGGCAAACAATGTTGCGGGTTACCGGTTCAGTACAGGCAACCGGAGCAATACACTGTGTCTGCAGCAACGGACGTGCCAGCTTTCAAAAATCGATATTAAGTTGTTATATTGCATGCAAATTTACATTTAAATGGGTTTTATCTCCCGCTGCCGGATTGTCTTTCAGCCTGTTTCAGGTGCAATCCGCTGGTGCTGTGCACCATCGGGGGTCGACAGGGATGAATGGGAATCATGAGTAGCAAGACAGAACGCAATCGTCGCGCCATCGCCCGCACGCTGATTGCCATGGATCAAAGCTGGCTGGCGTTGTTCGGCGAGCTGGGGTTGTCCGAATTGAGCTACAGCGATCTGTTGACACAGATGTGGCTTCGGCAGGATGAAGAGCTACACAAAACCGATCTGTACGACTTCATGCCCAACGTCAGCCGGCGTACGGCAGTCAAGTATGTGCAGCACCTGATCGATACCGGCTTGTTGACGCAAACCGAATCGGCGCAGGACAGGCGCGTCCGCAACATCGCCCTGACACCCCCCTTGCTGACCCGGCTTGCCCAGTTCTATGACGAGACCTGGGCGCACTTCAATACCGAGCGCGAGCAGACAATGCCACAGCGCCGGGTCAGGACACCAAGGTCAGGCTAGCTTGAAACGCAGGTTGTCGATCAGTCGGGTCTTGCCAAGAAACACGGCAGCGAGGGCGACGCCGGTTCGGGTATCAGGCCCGATGGCGGTGAGGTTGTCAGCATCACGCAGATCCAGGTAGTCAGGCTGGAAGCCGGCAGCAACCAGAGTCTGTCGAGCCGTTTCGATGATCGCGGCATAATCGCTGCGGCCACCCTGAACGGCCGCAGCAATCTGCTGCAGTTGCTGGAACAGCATTGGCGCCAGTTGGCGTTGCTCGGGGGTGAGGTAGCCGTTGCGTGAGGAGAGCGCCAGGCCATCCTCGGCGCGGCACGTGGGTTCACCAACGATGTGCACCGGTAATGACAGGTCCTGGGTCATTTTGCGGATGACCGCCAACTGTTGGTAATCCTTCTCGCCAAACACCGCCAGATCCGGCTGGACGATATTGAACAGCTTGCTGACCACGGTCGCCACGCCGTCAAAATGCCCGGGACGACTACCGCCACACAGGCCTTCGGATACCACGGGAACGCTGACCCGGGTATGACCTTCAAGGCCGTCCGAATACATTTCCGTGGCGTTTGGGGCAAACACGAGGTGGGCGCCGGCGTCGAGCAGCTTGGCCTGATCTTCCGCTAGGGTGCGTGGGTAGCTGTCGAGGTCTTCATTTGGGCCGAACTGCATCGGGTTGACGAAGATGCTCACTATCACAAAGTCGCCGCGCGCCAGCGCGGTGCGCACCAGGGCAACATGCCCTGCATGCAGATTACCCATGGTCGGCACCAGGCCGATACGTTTGCCTTCCTGACGCGCACGGTTAACGGCGGCGCGCACCTGGGCGATGCTGTGCACGGTATTCATCGGGTTCAGAACTCGTGTTCGCGGGCTGGGAATTCGACGGCCTTGACGGCATCAACATAAGCCTTGATGGCTGCGGGAATATCCGCCGTTTCGGCCATGAAGTTTTTCACGAAGCGCGGCAGACGCCCAGAGATCGAGAGGCCCAGCATATCGTGCACCACCAGTACCTGGCCGTCGGTACCGCTGCCGGCGCCAATGCCGATCACCGGCACCTTGACGCGCTGGCTGATGCGGGTCGCCAGGTCACTGGGCACGCACTCCAGCAGTAACAGGCTGGCACCTGCTGCTTCCAGCGCCAGGGCGTCGGTCAACAAGGCATCGGCCTGAGCCTGCTCGCGGCCCTGTACCTTGTAGCCGCCCAGCACATTGACCGTTTGTGGCGTCAGGCCGAGATGGGCACAAACCGGAATACCGCGCTGCACCAGTGCCGTGATGCTTTCGGACAACCAGCCGGCGCCTTCCAGTTTGACCATGTGGGCGCCCGCGCGCATCAGCTCGGCGCTGTTGTTGAGGGTCTGCTCCAGGGTGGCATAGGCCATAAAGGGCAGATCGGCCATGATCAGTGCACCCCGGTTCCCCTGTTTGACCGCGCGGGTATGGTAGGTCATATCCGCTACAGTGACCGGCAGGGTGCTGTCATGCCCTTGAAGCACCATCCCCAGCGAGTCACCGACCAGAATGACCTCGACGCCGGCCTGGCTTTCCAGGTGGGCGAAGGTGGCATCGTAGGCCGTCAGGCAGACAATCTTTTCTCCGGATTGCTTGAGCTTGTACAGCGTTGTCAGATTTACATCAGGCATGGCGGCTTCCAATAATTCGGCCTCTGTGAGGCGAGATATCTTGGGTTGTGGGGTGACCGGGTCTCCGGCGCAGCATGCTACCACTTTGCTCAGTATAGTGCCGTTCCCGCGTTGGCGGCGATGATTGCCGATCAATCTCCTGCATGATCATTCGCTCATTGGCAGTTCTATACGTTGCAAGCCATGGCTTGCGCAGGCTTGCAATAGATCGGTAATTCGGCGGCCATTGGGTAACACCAGTTCTGGGGCCAGCTCGGCCAGTGGCTGCAACACGAAGTCACGCTGTTCCAGGCCATAGTGTGGCACTGTCAGGCGGGGTAGGTCGATGTTCTCTTGGCCGTAGAGTAACAGGTCGAGATCCAGCGTGCGTGGGCCCCAGCGCTCGGCCTTACGCTCACGCCCCTGTAGCTGTTCAATGTTTTGCAGCTGGTCAAGCAGCGCCAGCGGGTCCAGAGCCGTATCCAGGCAGGCTACAGCATTGACGTAATCGGGCTGGTTTTGAGGCCCCATGGGGGCGCTGCGATAAAAACCTGACTGGGCGATCAGGTGGATGAGTTGCACGTCGGCGAGGGCAATGAGTGCGCGCTGCAATTGCTCTACAGGTTTGGCCTGGTTACTTCCCAGGCCGATATAGCAGCGTGGCATATCAGTCGCTGGTGCGCGGACGTGGTTTGCGTTTGCGCCGGCCGCGTGAGCGTTTGCCACTGCCCTCGCTGCCTAGTTCGCGAATCATCTGGCGGCGCTGGTCTTCGTTGGCAGCCTGGTAACGCGTCCACCAGTCACCCAGCCCCTGGGTTTCTTCTCCGGCGGCTTCACGCAGTAACAGGAAGTCGTAGGCGGCACGAAAGCGAGGATGTTCGAGTAGCTGGTCGGCGCGCCGCCCACTCCGCCGCTCCAGGCGTGGCTGCATATCCCAGATTTCCCGCAGGGGAATGGTGAAGCGTTTGGGGATTGCGGTATGGCGGCATTGCTCGCTGAGCAGTTCCTGCGCGGCTTGCTGTTGCGCAGGAATAGCAGGGATACCCTTGTCTTCCAGCGCCTTGATACGGTCGGGCAAGGCTGGCCAGAGCAGGGCGGCAAACAGGAAAGCCGGGGTGACTGGGCGCTCTTCACGGATGCGAATGTCGGTGTTGCGCAAGGCCTGGCGAACCATGGCCAGAGTGTAATCCGGGCTGGTCTCGATGGCTTCTTCAGTATCCGGAAACAAGGGCGAAAACAGGTCGTGCTCGCGCAGCAGTTCGAAGGTCAGCTCACCCTGGCCGCTCATCAATAGTTTGAGTACTTCATCAAACAGCCGGGCCGGCGGGATGTCATGCAGCAATTCGGACAGCTCATAGATAGGGTCGGCCGTATGCGGCTCGATATCGAAATCCAGCTTGGCAGCAAAGCGCACGGCTCGCAGCATTCGCACAGGATCTTCCTGGTAACGTCGCACCGGGTCACCGATCAGGCGGATCTGACGGTTGCGTACGTCGTGAATGCCGTTGGCAAAGTCATGGATGTGGCCATCGGTCGGGTTGTAGAAAAGAGCGTTGATGGTGAAGTCACGGCGCTGTGCGTCATCTTCGAAAGTGCCGTAGACATTGTCCCGCAACAGGCGGCCACTCTCGCTCTGGCGCGACAGTTCGGATATGTCATCACTGTCGGCGTCGCCATCACTGTCATGATTGGCACGGAAAGTGGCGACTTCGATAATTTCACGACCAAAACGCACGTGGGCGAGTTTGAAGCGGCGGCCGATCAGGCGGGCATTGCGAAAGGTGGCGCGGACTTCTTCCGGTGTGGCGCTGGTCGCGACATCAAAATCCTTGGGCACGATATCCAGTAGCAGATCACGCACACAGCCACCCACCAGGTAGGCCTCGTATCCGGCGCGCTGCAGTTGCTCTACCACGCTGACGGCATGCCGGCTAATACGGCGAGGATGCAGGTTGTGTTGACTGGCAGCAATGACCTGGGGCGTGGTGCGGTGCTGCACCGGACGGCCAAAGGGGGTAGGCAGTTTTTGCAAGATTTTGCGAATCATAGGTGCGGGTTATCCACCAGCATAGGGTTACCCTTTGCGCCATAGGGTGCAGGGAAGTAAATGAATGCCGCGCATTCTAGCTTGATTTGCAGGGGATTTGAATGATATGCGGGGGAGAAAGCTAAAGGGGAGCCGAAACTCCCCCCAATGTTGTTTTTATTTTTATTATTAACAGCTTTTTTTGTTGTTGTAGGCAGTTGCGGCAAAGCCGCAATCCCAAACCCATCCCGGGTTACAAAAACAAACGGATTGCTTTGGAAGCTTAGTGATTCACGTTGTGCCATCTTGGCGCCGGATCGGTCAGTTGCTCAGGCAACTCTTGTTGTTCTCATTCCGGTCAAACATCCTGTCTGCGGAGGAAATACCATTCTCCAAAAAAATCAGTTTGATTGGCTACGCACGTCTTGTTTTTATTGTGTGTGGAGCTGATGTTGTTTTTATTATGTATTTTGGTTTTTATTGTTGTTGTGCCAGATATAAAGCAGATGCCGTGCCAACTTTTTAATTTCTATTTAAAACAAAGAGTTAAGGTTTTTTGCTGGCAAAGGTGAAGGGGGGTGGGTGGGGTAACGTTACCTATCAACCCGGCAAAGTGTTACCGGGCGTTGAGAAAGGGGTAACACTTTGCGCATGAGACTGTGGGTAACAGGTAACAGTTGCGCCACTGGTGTGGCCAAAGCTCGCAGCAACTGTCAGTTGGATCACGACTGGGTGGCCTTTTTGCGCGGTATACCCAGACGCTGGCGTCGCTCCCACAGGCATTTCCGGCTGATACCCAGCTTGTGTGCCAGTTCGGTTTCCGTCATATGTTCCTGGTGTTCAAGCACAAAATGCTGGAAGTAGTCTTCCAGTGAAAGATCCTCGGTAGGTTCCTGGCTGGAGGTGGGTTCGCTATGGCGCATGGTCTCCAGCGCGCTGGTGGCCTGTGAAGTCCGCTCGAAGTCCAGGTCGAGTTCGATGCCCAGCAGGTCGGTGGAAATATCGCTGTCATCAGACATGATGGCCGCGCGCCCAATGGCATTCTCCAGTTCGCGTACGTTGCCCGGCCATGTGTAATGGCGGATCGCTTCGGCTGCTTCAGCGGTAAAGTGCATTGGCTCGGTCTGCATATTGCGCGCGGCGCGCGCCAACAGGGCTTCGGCAATCAGCATGACGTCTTCGCCACGTTCGCGCAGTGGCGGCAGGCGCAACTCGATCACGTTAAGACGGTAGAACAGATCTTCACGGAACAGGCCCTGACGCGCCATGGCTTTGAGGTTGCGGTGGGTGGCGGCAACCAGACGTACATCTACCTTGTTCGATTGCACCGAGCCTACCCGGCGAATTTCGCCTTCCTGCAATACGCGTAGCAGCCGTGCCTGGGCTTCCAGTGGCAGCTCGCCAATTTCATCCAGAAACAGGGTGCCACCGTCAGCCGCTTCGACCAGCCCTGTGCGGCCGGCGGTGGCACCGGTAAAGGCGCCCTTTTCATGGCCGAAGAGTTCTGACTCGATCAGGGTTTCCGGGATCGCCGCACAATTGACCGAGATCATTGGTGCCTTGGCGCGCCGTGACTGTTCGTGGAGGGCGCGCGCAACCAGTTCCTTGCCGGTACCTGATTCGCCCTGGATCAGCACGGTGGAGTCGGTTGGGGCAACCTTGCGAATGCGTTTGAACAATGTCTGCATCGGCGGGCAAGAGCCTATGATGCCCATATCATTGTCATTGTCATTGTCATTGCCCTTGACGGCTGGTTGTGTCGTGCTGGCCTGCTCGGGTTGCCCCTGGAGGGCCAGACGCTCATCACGCTGTTGCAGGATGCGCGCGACGGTGCCGAGCATTTCCTCATGATCAAAAGGCTTGGCGATGTAGTCAACTGCGCCCAATTTCATCGAGTCCACAGCTGAGCGCAGGCTGGCATAGCTGGTCATAATCAGTACCGGGGTGTTGCTGGCCTTGCGGATCAGTTCAGTGCCGGGCTCGCCGGGCAGACGCAGGTCGCTGATGATCAGATCAAACTCGTCCAGATTGAACTGCGCTTCGGCTTCATGCACGGCGCCGGCCTCGCTGACCTGATACTGGTTGCGTTCCAACAGGCGGCGAAGGGCGGTGCGAATGATGGCTTCATCTTCAACGACCAGTATGTGCGACATAATTGACCTCTACAGGGTGCCGGTCAGGCATTGGCACCGGACATGCTTGTGTAACGCGGCAAGGTAATCACGAACCTGCTGCCGCGCCCGCTGACTGGATCTGCCGGACTTTCCACGGTGATCTGGCCATAGTGTTCTTCAATGATGGAATAGACGAGAGCCAAGCCGAGACCAGTGCCACTACCCGGTTCCTTGGTGGTGAAAAAAGGCTCGAACAGGCGGTCACGGATGCTCTTGTCGATGCCGCTGCCCTGGTCTTCCACCTTGAGTACAACCTGATGTTCATTCTGCTCACTGCTGATGCGAATATGATCGCCGTTCTGGCTCGCATCGCGGGCGTTACCCAACAGGTTGATCAGTACCTGCACCAGACGCTGGCTGTCACCGGCGACCAGGTGGTCAGGATCACAGAGATTATCATAAATGACCTCTGGCCCGCGCCGGTTCAATGACAGTAGATGTATTGCCTCGCGGGTACTGGCCTGCAGGTCAACCGCTTCGTTGCTGCTGTGATGACGACTGCCAACATGGGCAAAATTGACCAGGGATTGCACAATGCGGGTTACCCGCTTGGTCTGCTCGACAATCTGCTCGGCACTTTCCAGTACTTCCGGTTGCTCGGACTCTTCGCGCAGGTTCTGCGCCAGACAGGCAATGCCGGTGATCGGATTGCCGATTTCATGGGCCACCCCGGCGGCCAGGCGGCCGATCGAGGCCAGGCGTTCGGAGTGCATCAACTCCTCTTCCAGCATCTGGTTTTCGGTCTGATCCTCGATCATCAGCACCAGACCGCTGCTGCCGATCTGGCCGGGCTCGTCAATGGCCGCCTTGTGCAGGCTCAGCCAATGGGTCTGACCTTTGATCAGCAATTTCTGTTTATGCAGGTGGGCTGACTGGTCTTCCACAAAATCTGCCAACAAACCATTCCATGGCGGTGGCAAGTCACCGAGGCGTGAGCCAATCACCGTATCGCCATCAATGCCGGTCAACCGTTGCAGCGCCCGATTCCACATCAGGATTTCATTGTCCTTGGCCAACGAGCAGACCCCCATCGGCAAGTCTTGCAAGGTTTGCCGGTGGTAGCGACGCAGCGCGTCGAGTTCCGCGGCCAGGCCGGTCAGACGCGAGTGGTAATCCTCCAGCCGGCTTTCGATGAAATGAATATCCTCGGTGACATAACCATGGCGATCCAGCTTGAACGGCAGGAAGGTTTCAATGATGTCCTGGGCCACGGCCGGGCCCATCAGGCCGGACAGGTTGGCTTCCAGACGGTCACGTAATCGGCGCAGGGCGTAGGGCCGGCGTTCGTTGAATGGCAGACCAAGATCGCGCAGGGCCTGTTCGACTTCTTTTTGCGCGGTGACATTGCCCAGGGGTTTGGCCAACTGCTGGGCAAATTCCTGCGGTGAATGGGCGAGTAGCTCCATGCGCTGCGGGCGACTGACGTTGTCGACGGAACAGGCTTCGGCGGCGCTGATTTCTTCGGCACTGCGCTGGGTAAATACCGAGACCAGGGCAAAGACCAGAATATTCACTGCCAGCGAGGCGATGGCTGCCAGATGCCAGGTATCCGGGTTGAAGCCCATTTCCAGGCCGAGCAAGTTAACCCCGGACAGTTCGCGGATCAGCGGCAGCAGCAGGGTCAAGGTCCAGACCAGCATGCCGGCGCAAATCCCGCCGATAAAGCCACGGCGGTTGGCTTGCGGCCAGTAGAGTACCGAGAGGGCGCCAGGCAGGAACTGTACTGTGGCGGTGAAGGCGGCAATGCCCAGATTGGCCAGGCCGTGCTCGGTACCCAGTAATTGGTAGAAACCGTAACTGGCCATGATGATGGCGGCAATCAGGCTACGTCGGGTCCACAGTAACCAGCGGTAGATATTGTTGTCTGCACTGGGTTGGTAGATGGGGAGTACCAGGTGGTTCAACGCCATACCCGACAGGGCCAGGGTGATGACGATAATGAGACCGCTGGCGGCGGACAGGCCACCGACAAAGGCCAGCAAGCTGAGCCAGTCGGCCCCGCCGGTGACACCCAGCCCCAGAGTGTAGTACTCCGGGTCGGTCGCTACATTGAGGTGCAGGCCAGCCCAGAGAATTGGTGGCACCGCCAGGCTCATCAGCAGCAGAAACAGTGGCAGCCCCCAGCTTGCTGTGCCCAGTGCCCGCTTGTTGAGGTTCTCGGTAAAGGCCATGTGGTACATGTGCGGCATGACGATAGCAGCAGCAAAGAACACCAGCAGCAAGGTTCGCCAGGGGCCTTCATCCAGTGGCGAGTGCAGGGTTTGCAGGGCTTCCTGATTGTTGTTCAGCCAGTCTTCCAGGCCGCTGGGGCCATCGAAGACCACGTAAATGGCATAGAGCCCGACCGCGCCGATGGCGACCAGTTTGACGATGGATTCAAAGGCAATCGCCACCACCAGGCCTTCGTGTTTTTCCCGGTTGGAGATATGCCGGGCACCAAAGAGGATGGCGAACAGGGTGATCAGAACACAGAAGCCAAAGGCCACCAGCTGTTCGTTATCACTGTGCGTTAGGATCTGTACCGAGTCGGCGACAGCCTGAATCTGCAGCGCCAGCAGCGGCAGGACGCCAATCAGCATAAAGAGGGTGGTCAGGGTGCCAGCCAGGGTGCTGCGAAAGCGGAAGGCAAACAGGTCTGCCAGTGAAGACAGCTGATAGGTGCGCGTAATGCGCAGAATGGGTTGCAGCAGAACGGGGGCCAGCAAAAAGGCGCCACTGATGCCCAGGTAATAACTGAGAAAGCCGTAACCGTATTCATAGGCCAGCCCGACCGTGCCATAAAAGGCCCAGGCGCTCGCATAGACGCCGAGCGACAGGGTGTACACCAGAGGGTGGCGCAACAGGGCCTGAGGCAGCAGCCCGCGCTCGGTTATCCAGGCGACACCGAACAGGGTCAGCAGATAGGCAATACTGATCAGCAGTAGCTGACTGAGATCAAAGCTCGTCGGCATCTTTCGGACTCTGCAGCAACATGCCGGCAATCACCAGGATCAGCCACAATACATAGGGGCGATACCAGGCGTCATTGGGTTGGATCCACCAGTCCATAATGGCTGGGGAAAACAGGTAAATGCCGATCACCAGCAGCAGTACCAGGCGGTAAATATACATGCGGCTCTCGTTTGGCTGCGATGCAGTTCCGCAGCGCTGTGATTAGGGTAAACAGCGATGGTAAACAGGCCGGCGCCCATTGCCAAGCTCAGCTTCCCGCCGGATAGACTTGATTGAACTGTGGCGCGCCCGGCAAGCGCCGGGGTTGCCAGTGGGCAATGGCCCAGTCGAGTTGTTCGCTGACCGGTGCCCTGGCCAGTTCAGCCGGTGGTTGTTGGGCCAGCGTATGCAGGGCGCGAAACAACGTGGCCGGAGCCTGGTCAGGATCAATCGGTGCCGAGCCCAGGCGCTTGCTCAACTTGTCACCATCGCGCTGCAACAGCAATGGAATGTGCAGGTAACGCGGGGCCGGGGCATCAAGCAGTTGATAGAGCCAGAGCTGGCGCGGCGTTGAGTCAAGCAGGTCGGCGCCGCGCACAATATCGGTAATGCCTTGTGCCACATCGTCAGCGACCACGGCAAGTTGGTAAGCAATAATGCTGTCACGCCGGCGCACCACAAAGTCGCCAGGATCAGCACTTAGGCAAACCACCAGGGGGGGTTGCAGGCGATCGGCGACGCTGATCAGACGGTCGTCAACGCGAACCCGAATGGCATGGCTGGAGTCTGCCGGGAGTCGCCGTTGGCGGCAGGTCCCGGGGTACACCCCGGCAAAATCCTTGAGATCCTGACGCGAGCAGTTGCAGTAAAAGGCCAGGTCACGCCGCAGCCAGTCTTCAAGCAACGCGTGGTAGTGTTCCAGCCGCCTGGACTGCCAGACCACCGGTCCATCCCAGTGCAAGCCATAGGCATCCAGGGTATGCAGGATGTGCTGGTCAGCGCCGGGCAGGTTGCGTGGGGTGTCGAGGTCTTCGATGCGCAGCAGCCAATGGCCGCCGGCGTTACGGGCGTCAAGATAACTGGCCAGAGCGGCCAACAGGGAGCCGAAGTGCAGATGACCGCTGGGGGTCGGGGCGAAACGGCCAATGTAACCGCTGTCAGATGCAGGCATAAGACCGGTCCGGAAAGGCATGCCGGGCAGCCACCCGGATGGGTTGCTGCCTGGTAAGGGCCGACAGTGATCAGCTGCCGGTCTGGCGTTCCTTGATTTCGGCCAGCGTCTTGCAGTCAATGCACAAGGTCGCTGTTGGCCGTGCTTCGAGGCGGCGAATGCCTATCTCGATACCGCAGGAGTCGCAGAAGCCGTAGTCGTCGTCCTCGATTCGCTGCAGCGTCTGGTCAATTTTCTTGATCAGTTTGCGCTCGCGGTCACGGGTGCGCAGTTCCAGGCTGAACTCTTCTTCCTGGCTGGCGCGGTCAGCCGGATCGGGGAAGTTGGCGGCATCGTCTTTCATATGGTGCACGGTACGGTCCACTTCTTCCATCAACTCTCGCTTCCAGGAGTTGAGGATTTCGGCGAAATGCTCGAGCTGACGCTCGTTCATGTACTCCTCACCCTTGGCTTCTTTATAGGGCACGAAACCACGGATCAACATGGAGTTTTTTTCTTTGGCATTGCTGGGCATGAGAACCCCTCACTGTTCGCTAAAGTCCTGTATCAGGCCGGGTTTTGGGCCTGAGAGCTGCTGCCATGGGCTGCAAGCGGGCAAAACTACCAGAACCTTTGCCCTTACGCTACTTTTTGCTGCTGGCCGGTCACCTTACATGACTGGATTCTTTAGTACAGCCCGGTATCATCGGGTTTTTATTAGTGGAGTCAATGTATGAGTCAGTGGGCCCGGCGCATGACGGATATTCAGCCTTTCCACGTCATGGCGGTTCTGGCACGGGCGCGAGCGCTTGAAGCGACTGGGGCAGATGTGATCCATATGGAAATTGGTGAGCCCGATTTTGCTACTCCAGCACCGATTGTGGCGGCGGGTCAGCGAGCACTGGCAGAGGGGCTAACCGGCTATACCCCAGCACTCGGTTTGCCAGCCCTGCGGGAAGCGGTGGCAAATCTCTATGCCCAGCGGCATGGCCTGCACATCGACCCTGCGCGCATTGTGATTACCCCCGGTGGTTCGGCAGCTTTGCTGTTGATCAGTGCGTTGCTGATCAATCCTGGCGAAAAGGTCTTGATGGCTGATCCAGCCTATCCGTGTAATCGCAATTTCCTGCGCCTGGTTGAAGGCCGGGCCGGGCTGATTCCGACCAGTGCCGCCAGTGCTTATCAACTGACTCCAGAACTGGTGCGTGAGCACTGGGATAGTGATTGCCGCGCAGTGATGGCTGCTTCACCAAGCAATCCAACCGGTACTCTGCTATCGCGTGATGCACTAAAACAGTTGGCCGATACTACCCGGCAATTGGGCGGCCATTTGATCGTGGATGAAATCTACCACGGTCTGACCTATGCCGAGCCGGCCGCTTCGGTCCTTGAAGTGGCCGACGATGCTTTTGTGCTCAACAGCTTTTCCAAATACTTTGGCATGACCGGCTGGCGGCTGGGCTGGCTGGTGGCACCGGAAGCCGCAGTGCCGGAACTGGAAAAGCTGGCGCAGAATCTGTACATCTGCGCACCTAGTATGGCCCAGGTTGCCGGTCTGGCAGCGCTGCAGGCAGAAGCCCTGGCGATTTGCGAGCAGCGTCGCGAGGCCTTTCAGCAACGTCGAGATTTACTGTTGCCTGGTTTGCGCGATCTGGGTTTTGACATCCCGGTCACGCCACAGGGCGCTTTTTACATCTATGCCAATATCAATCGTCTGGGTGGCGACAGTCAGGCACTTTGCCAACACTTGATTGAGTCGCAGCATGTAGCACTGACCCCGGGGCTGGATTTTGGTCAGCACCAGGCTGAGCAGAATGTGCGCTTTGCCTACACCACCAATCGACCACGACTGGAGCAGGCGCTGGAGCGTTTGCAGCAGGGTTTGCGCACTTGGCCGACATGTTGATTCCTTTCGACCCTCCGTTACAGGCCGCGGTGCTGCTGCGGCGCTACAAACGTTTTTTTGCGGATGTGCGTCTGGAGGATGGCCGTGAACTGACTTTGCATTGCCCGAATACCGGCTCCATGCGCAATTGTGGCGAAGCGGGCAGTCGGGTATGGGTCAGTCTGCAGCACAAGCCGGGGCGCAAATTACCCGGTACCTGGGAGCTGATTGAAGTGGCACCGGGTGAGCTGGCTTGTATTCACAGTGCGCGAGCTAACAAGGTTGTTGCGGCGGCGCTGGCAGAGGGGCTGATCACACCATTGGCCGGTTATCGTGCGCAACGCGCCGAGGTAAAGCTGGCTGGTGGAAGCAGTCGTTTTGATTTTTTGCTCAGTGATCCGGGCGAGTGTGTGGTGGAGGTAAAAAGTGTCACCCTGGGCTTGGCTGACCGCATTGGGGCCTTTCCGGATGCGGTCAGCACTCGGGGGCAGAAGCATCTGCGCGAGCTTGTCGAAGTGGTCGCTAGCGGCCGCCGCGCATGCCTGTTGTTTTGCGTGATGCATGCTGGCATTGATCGGGTCCGGCCGGCCGATGAGATTGATCCTGCATATGGGCAATGCCTGCGTGAGGCAGTGGCGGCTGGTGTCGAGGTGTTGGCCTGGTCGGTTATTCCCGAGCCTGAGGGCTTGCGCGTGGCCGGGCAACTACCGGTTGATTTTCAGTAAGCCTGACTATTCCAGCCACACCTGGCCGTCGCGGACGGTGCAGGCGAGCTGGCGCAGATACTCGCCGCTGCAGGGGCCGGAAACACACTCACCGCTCTCCGGTAGAAAGAGTGCACCATGGGTCGCACATTGGATCAGCCGCCCGGAGCTGTCGAGAAAATTGTCCGGCGTCCATTCCAGGGGAATGCCGCGATGTGGGCAGCGGTTCTGGTAAACAAATACCTGTTGCCCCTGGCGCACGGCAAACAGCGACAGGCCCTGGTAAAGGATGCCTTTGCTGCCCGGATCATTGAGTTCATCCAGGCGGCAGAGTGGCGTTGAAGTGGGGTTGTCCGTCATCATAGGAGGATTATCCCTTTGCCGGTTGGTTAAGGCCAGTGGCTCATTGAAGGATTCTGCATGTTCGCAAGCCAGCGGTTGCGCCTGCTCATCATGACCTTGTTGTCATTGTTGCTGGTAACCAGCTTTATTTTGTCTTTGACCCTGGGTGCGGTGGCTATCCACCCGATGGATACCCTGCGTGCGCTGATTGGCTGGGGTGAGGTGGCCGCTGAAACCCGGCTGATTATCGAGCAGATCCGCCTACCGCGCAGTCTGTTGGCCTTGCTGATTGGTGCCACGTTGGCGCTCACGGGGGCCGTGATGCAGGGCCTGTTCCGCAACCCGCTGGCTGATCCGGGGTTGATCGGGGTATCCAGCGGTGCAGCCCTGGGCGCGGCGCTTGTGATTGTCTTCAGTGGCTGGCTGTTCACTAACCTGCCAACCGCCTGGCAAGCCTATGGCACTGTCCTTGGTGCCTTTGTCGGCGGTGTGCTGACCACCTTGCTGGTGTATCGCCTGGGGCAGACTGCGCAAGGCACCTCGGTGGCCAGTATGCTGCTGGCCGGTATTGCGATTACCGCGATCAGTGGAGCGGCGATCGGTTTGCTGGGGTATCTGGCGGATGACGCCACCCTGCGCAATCTTACGTTCTGGAATATGGGCAGCCTGGCAGGTGCCAGCCCGTTGAAAGTCCTGGTGTTGATTGTTTGCTGCGCGCTGGTCTGGTGGCGCTTGCCGCGTCAGGCGCGGGCACTGAACGCCCTCTTGCTCGGTGAGTCGGAAGCGCGGCATCTGGGCATCCGTGTTGAGCGGGTCAAGCGGGAGTTGATTCTGCTGACGGCATTGGGTGTGGGTGCCTGTGTAGCGATGGCGGGCTTGATCGGCTTTGTCGGTCTGGTGGTACCGCATCTGGTGCGTCTCATGCTCGGTGCTGATCACCGCCGGGTTATACCTGCAGCCATGTTGCTGGGTGCGGCCTTGTTGTTGATGGCTGATGTGGTGGCACGGTTGGTGATTGCCCCGGCTGAACTGCCGATCGGGATTCTGACTGCTCTGCTGGGTGCACCCTTCTTTCTGCTGTTGTTGATGAACGCTCAGCGTCGGGGAGGTCTCTGATGTTGCGTGCTGAAAACCTGGCGTGTACGCGAGGCGGCTGCACTATCCTCAGTGATATCGACTTTACCCTTGAAGCTGGTGAGGTGGTTGCAGTTCTGGGCAATAACGGTGCGGGTAAAAGTACTTTATTGGCAACGCTGACGGGTGAGTTAAGGCCGGGCGCGGGGCAGGTTTGGCTCGGTAATCACACGTTATCGAGCTGGGCAGATGATCAGCGCGCGCGCCATCTCGCTGTATTGCCGCAACAGTCGACACTGGCCTTTCCTTTTGTCGCCGAAGAGGTGGTCGCCATGGGGCGCCTGCCGCATGATACCGGCTGGCAACGTGACCATGAGATAATTGATGAGGCTATGCAGGCGGCGGATATCAGTCATTTGCGTGGGCGCAATTACCTGACTCTGTCGGGTGGTGAGCGCCAGCGGGTGCATCTGGCGCGGGTGCTGGCGCAGGTCTGGCAGCAGCCAGGTGCTTGCTTGCTACTTGACGAGCCGACTGCGTCACTCGATCTGGCCCATCAACAAGTGACCCTAGGTCAGGCGCGCGATTTCGCTGCTGCCGGTGGCTCGGTATTGGTGATCCTGCATGACTTGAATCTGGCTGCCCGTTATGCTGACCGCATCCTAATGCTGCATCGCGGACAAATGGCAGCTCTGGGTAAGCCTTGGGATGTGCTACAGGCGAAGCAGATTGCCGATATTTTTGGCGTGCAGGTGCATGTAGAACGCCATCCCCAGCAAGACTGTCCGCTCATTATTATCTGAATCTGGCTGGAGGTATTCCATGCGTGTGTTCGTTACCTGCTGGGTGTTGATGCTGATGCCCTTGCCAGTACTGGCTTTGCCAGACTGGCAGAGCCCGAAGGGTATGGATGCCGAGCATCTGGGGCAGGTGCTGAATACCCGTACAGGGGAATGGGAAAGCCCTGCAGTATTGGTGGCGGCCCTGGCCGATGAAGCCTATGTACTGCTGGGTGAAAAGCACGATAACCCTGACCATCAGGCACTGCAATTGTGGCTATTGCAGGCACTGCAGAGCGAGCGCAGACAAGCCAGCCTGGTAGTGGAAATGCTGCGCAGTGAGCAACAGCCACAGCTGGATCAATGGCAAGGCCAGTCCTTACCGGATGATGTGAGCTTGCCAGAAGAGCTGGGCTGGCAGGGCTGGGATTGGTCGGCCTATGGCGAGCTGGTGCGGTGGGGACTGACTTACTCCGAGCGCTTGCTGGCAAGTAATCTCAGTCGCAGCGAGATACAGGCGGCCTATCAGCAACCCGAGCCGCTGGATGAGCAGCGTTATAGCTCGGCAGCTCGCGATCAATTGGGCCGGATTATGCAGCGCTCACATTGCGACAAGTTGCCTGAAGAGCGTATGCCGGCGATGCTGGCGATTCAGCAGGCTCGCGACCAACGTATGGCGGCAGTGCTGAGCAGCGCGGATGCCCCCGGACTGCTGGTGGCGGGGGCTTTTCATGTGCGCAAGGACCTTGGCGTGCCTCTGCACTGGCCATCGGCCATGGCTGAGCCGATGGTGGTCATGCTGGTGGAAGCCGGCAGTGACTTGCCGGATGCCGGGCAGGCGGACTGGGTGTGGCTGACTCCGGCGCAGCCGGAACAGGATCACTGTGCGCAGTTTCGTTGAGCGCCAGTGCTTGTTGTCGGCTTTATCAGCGGCAGATAAAAAAAGAGCCCGCTGCACGCAGCGGGCTTAATCCGTGATTAGCCTGATGAGGAGATAACGGCTGTCAGAGACAGGGCGTTATCGAAAATACTGAAGGAGACTTCAGGTATTTTCAGACCAGCTTGCGCTGGCCTTGTTAATAATAATAATGATTATCATTTGCATGTCAAGACTGAGAATGGACTTTTTAACTGGCTTTCTGTTTCAGTTGGGTCAATTCCTTGTTCATCAGGTCAATACGCCGCGCCATGCTCTCGATAAGGCTGTGGGCAATCCGCGGGTTGCTCTGCATCAGGGCAAGGAACTGCTCTTTTGGAATCATCATCACCGTGGTGGGCACGCTGGCGATAACCGTAGCTGAGCGCTTTTCACGGGTGAACAGCGCCATGGCACCAAAAATCTCGTCCTTTTGTACGTCGCCGACCTTAATACCTTCGACAAAGGCCTCAGCATGCCCTTCGGTGATGATGAAGACATGGCCTGCCTCATCGCCTTGGCGAATCAGTTCGGCGCCGGCATCAAAGTGCTGAAAGCCGGTCACCGGGCGTACTTCTACCGGTTTGTTGTGTGCCAGCGCATCCGACATCAGGGCGGCTTGGCCAAGAATGTACTGGGTGAATAGCTCCTGTCGCTGGCTATTGCTGTGGATATGTTTGAACAGCGCGTCGCGTTCAAAGGGCACCAGTACCAGTGACTCTTCACTGAGGTAGGTGCAAGGGGCGGCGTTCAGTCCTTGACGCAGGCCGATAAGGTCACCTTCCTGAAGGTAAAACAGGGGTTTGCCATCAATCAGCGCATGTAGCAGGCCACTTTTCAGCAGATACAGATGCCGTTGGCCGATGTGCTCATAGAGATCATCCACGGGCCCGAGTGCAACCTCATCACCGCAGGGTTCCAGCCCGTCCAGCAGGCGCTCGGGGATGGACTGCAGGGTGTTGATGAGTTTTTCCGCATACGCGGGCTGGTCACCGATCAGGTACATGAGGCACATTCCTTTTGTTCGATCCGAAGCCATCAGTGATGCACGAGATTGACGGCTGCCACTGTTATAACTCACAACATATAGTGTGCGAGGGAAACTGGCAACAGACGCTCGTACCCGGCTATCCGGCGCGGGTCATTTCAGCGCTGAATTCCCCGCGTTTGACCACTTTCGGCCAGCTCCAGCTGTTGTAGCAGACATGACTTGTAGTCGGCGTCCAGATCATTCCAGTGTACATTCTGCAGGGCGCCGGCAATGGCGAACAACAGTGAACGCGAGGCACGAAAGCCGCGATTGCGTACATGCAGGTAAGCGCTGACCGGGCCGAGCTGGCGCAGCTGTTCCGCATTGTGGATGCCGCTGGCGTGGAGCCATTGTGCGGATGTCTTGCCCAGGTTGCGCAAGGTCAGTAATTCATCCTGATTCATTGCCACCCCGCAAGGAGCAGGGCATCAACCAGGCTGGCTGGTTGCCAATAAAGTATTTTTTGCATGGTCTCGGGCTTTTTGTTTTTGGGTCCCGAGATCAGTGTAGACTCCGCCTGCACAAAGG
>SKFV01000193.1 GCA_007117785.1 Pseudomonas sp. | reverse complement strand
TGGACCGGGCTGGGTTATTACAGTCGTGCGCGCAACCTGCATCAGGCGGCCAGGCAGGTTGTCAGTGAGCACGCGGGTGAATTTCCGCAGGACCTGGAGGCCCTGATGGCGCTGCCTGGTATCGGCCGTTCGACCGCCGGCGCGATTGCCAGCCTGAGTATGGGGCTGCGGGCGCCCATTCTGGACGGCAACGTCAAGCGCGTGCTGGCCCGCTATCATGCCGTCAATGGCTGGACCGGCAGTACTGCCGTACAGAAGCAGCTATGGGTGTTGGCCGAGCGTTATACCCCGCAGGAACGCGTTGCTGATTACACCCAGGCGATGATGGACCTGGGCGCGACCCTGTGCTCACGCAGCAAGCCCAGTTGCCTGCTGTGCCCGCTGCGAACGGGTTGCGAGGCGCGGGCGCTGGGGACGCCGACCGCCTTCCCGGAACCAAAACCGCGCAAGCAATTGCCGGTACGCACCTGTTTGATGCCTTTTCTGCGTAATGCGGATGGCAATATCTGGCTTCAACGCCGGCCGGATAGCGGACTTTGGGGTGGTTTGTGGTGCCCACCGCAATTCAGCGATGAACATGAGCTGAGCGACTGGTTGCAGGCGCAGGACTTGCGTGTCAGCCAGCAGCAGAGCATGACGCCGCTGCGGCACACCTTCAGTCACTTCCATCTAGATATCCAGCCGCTGCTGATTGACGTCAATCAGGCCGCTGGCGTGGCCGAGCCGGGTCAGGTCTGGTATAACCTGCGGCAACCGACCCCGTTGGGTCTGGCGGCCCCGGTGAAGAAACTGTTGCAGCGGGTGCCGCAGGACTGACTGCCAAATGCTGAGGAGATTGCCATGACCCGTATGGTGCAATGCCGTAAATACAAGCAGGAACTGCCCGGCCTGGAGCGCCCGCCCTATCCCGGCGCCAAGGGTGAAGCCATTTTCAATGATGTATCGAAAAAAGCCTGGGATGAGTGGCAGGCGCACCAGACCATGCTGATCAACGAGCGCCGGCTGAATATGATGGACCCGGAAGACCGCAAATTCATCCAGCAGGAAATGGACAAGTTCCTCGCCGGTGAAGACTATGCACAGGCCGAAGGTTACGTGCCGCCAAGTGAGTAAGCGCGCTAAGCAGCTAAAAAATAAAAATATTTCTGCAGGCGCTTGACACATAAAAGGCAAAACCGTTTAATAGCGCCCCTGTTGCCCAGATAGCTCAGTTGGTAGAGCAGGGGATTGAAAATCCCCGTGTCGGCGGTTCGATTCCGTCTCTGGGCACCATCTTTCAAAAAAACCCGCCGGTTTGCGCCTGCGGGTTTTTTATTGGCCGAATGCGCAACGTGACTGGAATGGTTGTGTTGGTCATCGGCATGGTCTGTGCTAGCTTGCACTATGACGGATTGCTTGCAGAAGGAACTGTCGTTTCATTGGGCCCCGTGCCTGGCTATTTCTGATGGCGCCTTGCGCGCCCTGTGGATGACGACACGTGACACCACCAGCCCTGGAAGTGCGCAAACTGCACAAACGCTATGGCGACCTTGAAGTGCTCAAGGGCGTCGACCTGACCGCCCGTGATGGCGATGTGATTTCCATTCTGGGCTCTTCCGGCTCCGGCAAGAGCACTCTGCTGCGCTGCATCAACCTGCTGGAAAATCCCCACCAGGGGCAGATCTTCGTTGCCGGTGAAGAACTCAAGCTCAAGCCCGGCAAGGGCGGCGCCCTGGTGGCGGCGGACAGTAAACAGATCAATCGACTGCGCGCCAGGGTGGGTTTTGTATTCCAGAGCTTCAATCTCTGGCCGCATATGAGCATTCTCGACAATATCATTGAAGCGCCGCGTCGCGTGTTGGGCCAGTCCAAGGCCGATGCCATTGCCGCCGCTGAAGTCTTTCTTGCCAAAGTCGGGATTGCCGACAAGATGCACGCCTTTCCCGCCCAGCTTTCCGGTGGCCAGCAACAGCGTGCGGCCATTGCCCGTACCCTGGCCATGCAGCCACGAGTTATCCTGTTTGACGAGCCCACTTCGGCATTGGATCCGGAAATGGTTCAGGAAGTGCTAGGGGTTATTCGCAAGCTGGCGGATGAAGGCCGGACTATGCTGTTGGTTACTCACGAGATGGGTTTTGCCCGTCAGGTGTCCAACCAGGTGGTGTTTCTCCACCAGGGTGTGGTCGAGGAAATCGGCACGCCGGAACAGGTCTTTGACCGGCCGACGTCAGAACGTTGCAAGCAATTTATGTCCAGTCACAAGTAAGGAGCGTTACCGATGAAAAGCTTCAAACAGGCAGTATTGGCAGGTGCGGCGGCGGTATTTCTCAGCTTGCCGGCAATGGCGGAAACGCTACGCATTGGTACCGAAGGCGCCTACCCGCCCTTCAATCTGGTCGACAGCAGTGGTGAAGTGGTCGGTTTCGATATTGATATCGCCAAGGCGCTTTGTGCTGAAATGGGCGTCGAGTGCACTATCGTCACGTCCGACTGGGATGGCATCATTCCGGCGCTGAACACCAATCGCTTCGACTTCCTGGTCGCCTCCATGTCGATCACTGAAGAACGCCAGCAGGCTGTAGACTTTACCGACCCCTACTACACTAACAAACTGCAATTCGTCGCGCCCAAGTCATCTGACTTTGAAGTCGATGCCGAGAGCCTGAAAGGCAAGACTATCGGTGCCCAGCGCGCGACCATCGCTGGTCAGTGGCTGGAAGATAACATGGGTGATGTGGTGCGTATTCGCCTGTATGACACCCAGGAAAACGCCTATCTGGATATGAGCGCCGGGCGTATCGACGGTGTGCTGGCGGATAACTTTGTGCAGTACGAATGGCTGCAAAGTGATGCGGGTGCCAACTTCGAGTTCAAGGGCGAGCCGGTATTCGATGACGACAAGATCGGTATTGCCGTGCGCAAGGGTGATCCGCTGCGCGAGTGCCTGAACGAAGCGCTGGCAAGTATTGTTGAAGATGGTACCTACGAAGAAATCAATGCCAAGTACTTCCCCTTCAGCATTTATTGATCGATCAGGCCGGGCCCTGAAAGCCCGGCCGTGACGGAAACGCCATGCTAGATCTCCACGGTTTCGGACCTGCTCTGCTCCAGGGCACCTGGGTAACGGTGCGCCTGTCACTGGCGTCGCTGGCACTCGGCCTGGTGCTGGGGCTGCTGGGTGCCAGCGCGAAAATATCCTCGCGCTGGTATCTGCGCACGGTCGGGGGCTTCTACACCTCGGTGGTGCGTGGCGTGCCTGAGACGCTCTGGGTACTGGTGGCCTATTTCGGTACCGTCTCCACGCTCAACTGGATTGGTAGTCACTTCGGTCATCCGCAACTGAGTTTCAGTCCCTTTGTGGCCGGTACCCTGGCACTGGGGCTGTGTTTTGGGGCCTACGCGACCGAAGTCTTTCGTGGTGCCCTGTTGAGTATCCCGCAGGGACAAAAAGAGGCCGGTCAGGCGCTGGGGCTGTCTTCCATGCGCATCTTCTGGCGCGTTACCCTGCCGCAGTTGTGGCGTGTGGCACTGCCGGGGCTGGGCAACCTCTACCTGATTCTGCTCAAGGATACCGCGCTGGTCTCCCTGATCACCCTGAACGAACTCATGCGCCAGGCGCGGATCGCCGGCCAGGCCACGCGTGAGCCCTTTACCTTCCTGTTTGCTGCAGCGCTGATCTACCTGGGCCTGACCGTCATCATCATGGCTGCGCTGCACTGGTTCGAGAAGCGCGCCAACCGCGGCTATACAAGGACCGAACTATGAGCTGGGCCGAGCGTTGGGAAATGATTGTGCGCTGGTCGCCCCAGCTGTGGGACGGCGCCATGATGACCCTGCAACTGGTCGGTATCGCCGTGGTCGTCGGGCTGATCCTGGCCATACCCCTGGGTCTGGCGCGCGCTTCGCGGCACTGGTACATCCGCGCCTTGCCCTATGGCTATATCTTTTTCTTCCGCGGCACGCCCCTGTTGCTGCAACTCTTTCTGGTTTACTACGGCCTGGCCCAGTTCGACGCCGTGCGCGAAAGTTGGGTCTGGCAGTACCTGCGTGAACCCTACTGGTGCGCACTGATCACCATGACTCTGCACACGGCCGCCTATATCGCGGAAATCCTGCGCGGGGCGATTCAGGCCGTGCCGCCCGGTGAAGTCGAGGCGGCAAGGGCATTGGGCATGTCACGCCGGCAGGCGCTGCAGCACATCATTTTGCCGCGTGCCATCCGCATCGGTCTGCCTGCCTACGGCAACGAGGTCATCCTGATGCTCAAGGCCAGCGCGGTGGTCTACATGATCACCCTGATGGACATTATGGGTACGGTGCAGACCATCAACTCGCGCACCTATCAATACGAACTCTTCTATCTGGTTGCCGGCTTGATGTACCTGTCGATTACCCTGGTCTTCACCCAACTGTTCCGCCTGCTTGAGCGCTGGCTGAAAATCGACGCCAGCCGCGGACGGTAATGGACTGGCCAGACCGTTTTCAGGCGCTGGACAACTGGCTGGCGCAACATCAGGCACTGTGGCGGGAAAAGCCCTTTACCCGCTTGCGCTGCGACTGGGAGGTGGACTACCCCGAGCTGGCGCAATGGCTGCGGCAACACAGTCTGGCCGATGCCGAAGCGGCGCATACCGGCCTGGTGCTGGAGTCTGCACCAGAGCCCCTGCCGGAATTACTCGCAACTGCCAGGCAACTCAGTGCGGTACCCGATTGGTCACAGCCGCTGACACAGTCTTACCCCGAGGTGCTGGAACGACATATCCCCGGGCGCAAATGGCAGCAAATCCAGGCCTTTGCCACAGCAACGCACAAGCAATGGCTGCAACCCGGTCAGCATGTACTGGACTGGTGTGCCGGCAAAGGCCATCTGGGTCGCTTGCTGGCCTGGCAACGTGATTTACCCCTGACCTGCCTGGAGCATGATCCGGTCTTGGTCGACGCCGGTAATCAGTTGAGCCGCAACCTGCAGCTATCAGCACAACACCACTGCCAGGATGTGCTGCAACCCGCTGCCTGGCGCTACCTGCAACCGCACCACAGCGTGGTCGCACTGCACGCCTGTGGCGACCTGCATACCACTCTGTTGCAGCAGGTGGTCACCCGGGGCTGTCGGCAACTGGCCTTGTCACCCTGCTGCTATAACCGCACTCAGGCGGAGTATTACCAGCCACTGTCCGACCTGGCGCGGCAGTCTCGCTTGCAACTGAGCCGCGAAGATCTGGCATTGCCGCTGCAAGCCACAGTCACGGCCGGCCAGCGTGACCGCCGTTTGCGCGATCAGAGCATGGCCTGGCGACTGGGCTTTGATCTCTGGCAACGGGAAGTGCGTGGTATGGATGATTACCTGCCAACCCCGTCCCGACCGCAAAGCGCCCTGCAGCAAAGCTTCGCCGACTTCTGCCAGGATCTGGCCCGGCATCACCAGCTGGACTTGCCACCACCGGCAGACTGGCCGGCACTCGAGCAGGCAGGCTGGAAGCGACTCACCGAGGTTCGCAATCTGGAACTGCTGCGTGCGGTGTTTCGTCGTCCGTTGGAAATCTGGCTGTTACTCGATCGCCTGCTCTGGTTGCAGCAGTCCGGTTACCGGGTGCAGCTCGGCCAATTCTGCGCCGAGAGCCTTAGCCCGCGTAATCTGCTGTTGGTGGCCGAGCGCTAACCAACAGGCCGTGCCCACCTTGTCTACCCGTTACGCACAGAGTTATGCACAGGTGGTCGGGGTTGTGGGTTATCCACCCTTGCTGTGGATAAAGATGTTGATGACTTATGTGCAAGTGTTTCAGAGCCATATAAATCAAGGCTTGCAGCCACTAGATCAAAAAAGAATCAACTTGGATATCTATTGCAAAACAAGTGTTTATGGCGTCTTTGTCAAGTGCTGATAGAGAAGTAATTCACAACCCAAGGATATTTCATAGTTATGCACAAGCAGAAAATTTTGCCTGTGTACACGGCCATCTCTTTACACGCGTGACAAGGTCTATATAATGCCAATCCGTTGCCGGTATAGCTCAGTTGGTAGAGCAACTGACTTGTAATCAGTAGGTCCCGAGTTCGACTCTTGGTGCCGGCACCAT
>SKFV01000314.1 GCA_007117785.1 Pseudomonas sp. | reverse complement strand
TTCAGCAAAACTTTCTACTCGACCTTTGAGCTTGTCATTCTGGTAGGTAAAAGCCAGTTCGGCACCTTCCCGGTGCATGGCGGCGGCAATGCCGGAAGCAATTGACAGCTTGCTGGCAACGCCAACGATCAGTACGCGTTTTCCGCTGAGAAATCCCATGGTTCATTCCTGTTGTGTTTCACTGGCCTCTGAGGCCGGGTTAATGGTGCCGGAACCGGGTCTGGCGGGTGCGGCGAAGGCGGCCTGCAACAACTGACGGGTGTAGTCATGTTGCGGGTCGGCAAAGACGGCACTGGTCGGGCCCTGTTCGACGATTTCGCCCTGGCGCATGACCATCAGTTGGTGACTGAGGGCCTTGACCACTGCCAGGTCATGGCTGATGAACAGATAGGTCAGATTATGCCGCGACTGCAAGTCACGCAGCAAAGTGACTACTTGTCCCTGTACCGTTCGATCCAGGGCCGAGGTCGGCTCGTCCAACAGGATCAATGACGGCTTCAATACCAGCGCCCGGGCAATCGCAATGCGCTGCCGCTGGCCGCCGGAAAATTCATGTGGATAGCGGTGTCGGCTATCCGGGTCCAGACCGACTTCCTGCAGGGCCTGGATCACCCATTGCTCGCGCTCTTCAGCCGTACCCAGACGGTGGATTTCCAGACCCTCGCTGACAATCTGGGCCACCGACATGCGCGGGCTCAGGCTGCCAAAAGGATCCTGGAAGACCACCTGAAACTGGCGCCGAAAGGGCCTTACCTGGCTCTGGTTCAGGCCATCCAGACGTTGACCTTGAAACTCGATCAGACCCTGGCTGTCAGCCAGGCGCAATAAAGCCAGGCCCAGCGTAGTCTTGCCGGAGCCACTTTCACCGACGATACCCAGCGTCTGTCCCTGCTGCAGGCTGAAGCTGGCATCGGTAACCGCTTTGACATGGTCGACCGTTCGCTTGAAGACGCCTTTCTTGATCGGAAACCAGACGCGCAACTGTTCGGCGCGCAGCAGCGTTTTTGCATCAGCGTCTGCCTTGACCGGCTCACCACTGGGCTCTGCATCCAGTAGTTTTTGCGTGTACGGATGCTCCGGCCGGGTAAAGAGTGCTTCACAGTCATTGGTTTCGACGACCGAACCTTGATGCATGACACATACGCGATGCGCCACCTTGCGCACCAGGTTGAGATCGTGGCTGATCAACAGCAGCGCCATGCCGAGCTTTGCCTGCAGGGACTGCAGCAAATCCAGAATGGTTTGCTGCACGGTGACATCCAGTGCCGTAGTTGGCTCATCGGCAATCAGCAGTTCCGGCTCGTTGGCCAACGCCATGGCAATCATCACCCGTTGGCGTTGACCGCCAGAGAGTTCGTGCGGGTAGGCACCGAGGCGTTTTTCTGGCTCCGGCAGGCCTACCAGATGCAATAATTCCAGGGTGCGCTCACGCGCAGCACGCTTGCCCAGGCCCTTGTGCAGCAGCAAAACCTCATTGATCTGACGCTCGACTGAATGCAGCGGGTTGAGCGAGGTCATCGGCTCCTGGAAGATCATCGAAATGCGATTGCCACGAATCTGCCGCAGGCGTTTTTCCGGACAGTTCAACAGATCTTCACCATGGTAATGGATGCTACCGCTGGGGTGGCTGGCTTGCGGGTAGGGCAGTAGACTCAGTATCGAATGCGCGGTAATGGATTTGCCGGAGCCACTTTCACCCACCAGCGCCAGGGTCTCGCCGGCATGAATGTCCAGGTTGACATCCTGCAGCGCCAGCACGCGTTCATGCTCGCCGGTAAAGGCAACGCTGAGATTTTCGATGCGGATCAGGGGCGATGTGCTCATGCTTTCCTCGGATCGAAGGCATCGCGCAGGGCTTCACCGATGAACACCAGCAGGGTCAGCATCAGTGACAGCACGATAAAGGCAGTCAGCCCCAGCCAGGGCGATTGCAGGTTGGCTTTACCCTGGGCAATCAGCTCACCCAGCGAGGGTGCGCCGGGTGGCAGGCCAAAGCCGAGAAAGTCCAGTGAGGTCAGGGTAATTACCCCGCCTGTCAGAATGAACGGGAAGAAGGTCAGAGTGGCCACCATCGCATTGGGCAGAATATGCCGGAACATGATCACGGTGTTGCTGGCCCCCATGGCGCGCGCGGCACGTACATATTCCAGGTTGCGCCCACGCAGGAATTCGGCGCGCACCACATCGACCAGCGCCATCCAGGAAAACAGCAGCATGATACCGAGTAGCCACCAGAAGCTGGGTTCGACAAAGCTGGCCATGATGATCAGCAGGTAGAGCACCGGCAGGCCGGACCAGATCTCGATGAAACGCTGGCCAAAGAGATCAATCTTGCCACCGTAGAAACCCTGAATCGCCCCGGCCACTACGCCGATAATTGAACTCAATATGGTTAGCGTCAGGGCAAAGAGTACCGAGACGCGAAAGCCGTAGATGACCCGGGCCATGACATCGCGCGCCTGGTCATCGGTACCCAGCCAGTTTTCCCTGGAAGGCGGCGCAGGCGCCGGGACTTCCAGCTCGTAATTGATGCTGTTATAGCGGTAAGGGATCGGTGGCCAGAGCATCCAGCCGCCACCTTCCTCGATGATCAGTTGCTGGATATAGGGGTCACGGTAATCGGCGCGAATCGGGAATTCGCCACCAAACTCGGTTTCGGCGTAACGCTTGAATACCGGGAAGTACAGGGAATTCTCGTAACTCATGACTAGCGGCTTGTCATTGGCGATCAGCTCCGCACCCAGGCTGAGTACAAAGAGCACCATAAAGATATGCAGCGACCACCAGCCACGGCGGTTGGCCTTGAAGCGGGCAAAACGGCGTTGATTCAGTGGTGAGAGTCTTGGCATGCGCTTAACCCTCCCGACTGGCAAAGTCGATCCGCGGATCGACCAGGGTGTAAGTAATGTCCCCGATCAGCTTCACCACCAGGCCGAGCAGAGTGAAGATGTAGAGGGTGCCGAACATCACCGGATAGTCCCGGTTGATCGCGGCTTCAAAGCCAAGCAGGCCAAGCCCGTCCAGAGAGAAAATTACTTCGATCAGCAGGGCGCCAGTAAAGAACACGCTGATCAGGGCCGCCGGAAAGCCGGCAATGATCAGCAGCATGGCATTGCGGAACACATGACCATAGAGTACGCGGCCTTCGGACAGGCCTTTGGCGCGGGCAGTGACGACGTATTGCTTGCCGATCTCATCCAGAAAACAATTCTTGGTCAGCATGGTCAGGGTGGCAAAGCTGCCGATGACCATGGCGGTAATGGGGAGAACCAGGTGCCAGGCGTAATCCTTGATCTTGCCCCAGGTACTCAGCTCCTCCCAGTTGTTCGACGTCAGCCCGCGTAACGGGAACCAGTCAAAGTAACTGCCACCGGCAAAGAGCACGATCAACAGAATCGCCAAGAGGAAGCCGGGGATGGCATAGCCGACAATGATCAGCGAACTGGTCCAGACATCGAAGGGACTGCCGTGGCGCACCGCCTTGCGGATGCCCAGCGGAATGGAGATCAGGTAGGTAATCAGGGTGGTCCATAGGCCCAGGGAAATGGAGACCGGCATTTTTTCGATAATCAGGTCGATGACCGGGGTGTCGCGGAAAAAGCTGTCGCCGAAATCAAAGGTCAGATAGCCCTTGATCATCATCCAGAAACGCTCATGGGCCGGTCGGTCAAAGCCGTACATGCGCTCGATCTCGGCAATGATGTCCGGATCCAGCCCTTGTGCGCCGCGATAATTGCTGCCGGCTGCGGTATCTCCGGCGGCGCTGCCGCCAATCCGGCTGGTGCCGCCTTCAAAGCCTTCCAGTTGGGCAATCATCTGTTCAACAGGACCGCCGGGAGCGGCCTGAATGATCAGGAAATTGATCAACAGAATGCCGAAGATGGTCGGAATGATCAGCAACAGACGGCGAATGATATAGGCCAGCATGGCTCAGTCTTCCTCGACGTCGATAATCAGGTTCTGCCCGGCCAGCGCTGCTTCCTTGGCTTCGTCAATCCACCATGTATACAGGCCCAGGTCATATCGCGGCGGTTCCGGCGGGTGGTCAAACTTGTTCCAGTAGGCTACGCGGTAATAGCGGGTATGGAAGTTGGGGACCACGTAATGGCCGTCACGCAGTACTCGATCCAGGGCGCGTGCGTGGGTAATCAGCTCCTCGCGCGAGTCGGATTCAATCAGGCCTTCCACCAGAGCATCCACGGCAGGGTCTTTCAGCCCCATCAGGTTGCGGCTACCAGGGTTGTCCGCACTGGAAGAATGCCAGTATTCACGCTGTTCGTTACCCGGTGAGTTGGATTGCGCGTAGCTGGTGACCACCATGTCGAAATCCCGTGAGCGCAGGCGGTTGATGTATTGCGAGACATCCACTCGACGCAGGTTCATATCGATGCCCAGGCTGGCCAGATTGCGTTTGTAGGGCAGCAGAATACGCTCGAAGTCAGCCTGGACCAGCAGGAATTCAAAGCGCAGCGGTTGGCCATCGGCGTTCACCATCTGATCGTTTTCAATCTGCCAGCCGGCATCCAGCAACAGTTGATAAGCCTCGCGCATACGTGGGCGAATCATGCCGCTGCCATCATTGCGCGGCGGTACCCATGCGGGACCAAAAGCACTCTCTGGCAAGTGTTCGCGCCAGGGGCCCAGCAGCGCCAGTTCGGCAGTGTCAGGTTCACCGCTGGCGGCCAGTTCGGAGTTGGAAAAATAGCTGTCGCTGCGGGTGTAGGCGTTATGAAAGAGTGCCGTATTGGACCATTCAAAATCGAACAACAGGCTGATTGCCTTGCGCACCCGCCGGTCCTGAAACTGTGGCTGTCGCAGGTTGAAGACAAAGCCCTGCATGCCCTGAGTATTGTTGTTGAGGATCTCTTCCTGAATGATGCGGCCATCCCGCAGGGGCGGGCTGTTATAGCCGGTCGCCCAGTTACGTGCGCTGACTTCCTGGTTGAAATCGAATTGCCCGGCCTTGAAAGCTTCAAGTGCTACGCCAGTGTCGCGGTAGTACTCGATCACGATCCGGTCGAAATTGTACATGCCACGATTAACGGGCAAATCCTTCGCCCAATAGTCAGGGTCGCGTTCAAAGCTGATGCTGCGACCGGCATTGACGCGGCTGATGCGATAGGGGCCGCTACCCAGCGGCGGCGTCAGAGTAGTGCGGGTAAAATCCAGTTCAGCCCAGTAATGCTTGGGCAATACTGGCAATTGCCCCAGCACCAGCGGTAGTTCGCGATTTCGACCATGATGGAAATGGAAGGTTACGGTCAGACGGTCATCGGCGACCACTTCTTTAACGTCACCATAGTAGGCACGGTAGAAAGGTGCTCCATCTTCTACCAGGGTGTTGAAGGTAAAGACGACATCGTCAGCAGTGATTGGCTCACCATCATGGAAGCGGGCATAGTCACGCAAGTGAAAGCGCACCCAGGTATTGTCGTCGGCACGCTCGATGCGCTCTGCAATCAAGCCGTACTCGGTAAAGGGTTCGTCCAGGGCATGGAAAGTCAGCGTGTCATAGATGAGCCCTAGACGCTCGGCACTGGTGCCGCGACTGATAAACCCATTCAGTGAATCAAAGCTGCCAAAACCGGACAGACGCAGTGTTCCACCTTTGGGCGCATCCGGGTTGACGTAATCAAAATGCTTGAAGTCCGCCGGGTATTTCGATGGCTCGCCATAAAGGGTCAGTGCGTGCTTGCCTGGCTGTGCCAGTGCCGCCCCCCCGATCAACAGTAATAACAGCCCCGTGGCCAATGTCTTCAGCATGCCAACCCTTGTTGTTTGATGAATCCAGCCAATCCCCCAAAGGCAGAAAGCTAACACTGTGCCGGGCTTTGCGAAAGCCCTTCACGTGCAATCTGCCAGTGCCTCAAGGCAGATAAAGGGTCAACTGTTCTCCGGGTTGCAAATGGCGGCCCAGACTGTTCCAGCTGCGAATGCTGTCGACTTTGACATTGAACCGGCGAGCAATGCTGTACAGCGAGTCACCAGACTTGACCGTGTAAGTGGTCTGCTTACGCTCTCTGCTGCTGCTGCTGCTGCTGCTGCTGCTGCTGCTGCTGC
>SKFV01000374.1 GCA_007117785.1 Pseudomonas sp. | reverse complement strand
TCTGGCGGAATGGGACATGGCTGCAGGCAGCTTGCTGATTCAGGAAGCCGGTGGTCTGGTCAGTGATTTTACCGGTGGCCATGGCCACCTGGAAAAAGGTCACATCGTTGCAGGCAACCCGAAATGCTTTAAGGCAGTATTAACCGCCATTCAGCCGCACCTGACGCCTGCCATGAAACGCTGAAAACGGCTAACTAGCCTATCTATGTACTGGAAGGCTATCTGACGCGATAGGCGCTAACAAAAAACCCACAGCCAGTCGGTTGTGGGTTTTTTATTGAAGCAAGCTAACAGCCATTTACCCTTCTACGGTCGCGCATCTTCCTCTTCTTCCAGCTGCGGCGGAATCAGATCTTCGCGCGTCAGTCGCGTGGTCATCAACAGACCATTGGAGACATAAATCGAAGAGTAGGTACCGACGATCACCCCGATCAACAGGGCCAAGGCAAAGCCATAGATGTTTTCACCACCAAAGATCAGCAGTGACAACAACACCAGAATGGTAGAACCCGAGGTAGCCAGTGTTCGTGCCAGCGTCTGAGTGGTCGAGACGTTGATCACCTCTTCCAGATCGGCCTTGTACATCAGCCGCAAATTCTCCCGCACACGGTCAAATACCACGATGGTATCGTTCAACGAGTAACCGATTACCGCCAGAAGTGCAGCTAATACAGTCAAATCGAAGGACAGACCGAAGAAGGCAAACACACCCAGAGTAAAGATAACGTCATGCACCAGTGCGGCAATGGCGCCAACTGCGAACTTCATCTGGAAACGCAGGGTAACGTAAAGCAGTACACCGGCCATGGCCAGCAATAGACCCATACCACCCTTGTCACGCAGCTCTTCACCGACCTGGGGGCCGACAAACTCGACGCGGCTGACGCTGACATCGCCTCCCTCTTCGCGCTGCATCAGGCGGGCAATTTCAGTACCCAGTTCCGGGTCGTCACTGGCCAGACGAATGATCACATCCTGCGAGGAGCCGAAGTTCTGCACAATGGCATCTTCCCAGCCCGCTTCACGCAAGGTCAGACGGATATCTTCCAGATCAGCGGCTTCACTGTAATTCAATTCAACCAGAGCGCCGCCGGTAAAGTCGAGACCCAGATTGAGCTGCTTGTAGGCCAGGCTGGCAATTGAGCCAACCATCAGCACCACGGCAACGGCAAAAAAGAACTTGCGCAGCGCCATGAACTTGATTGGTTTCTTGGTAATCATAGGGCGCTCCTTATAGCCACAGTTTCTTGATGTCGCGACCGCCGACACTCAAGTTGACCATGGCACGGGTAACAATAATGGCACTGAACATGGAGGTCAGGATGCCCAGCGACAGCGTTACCGCAAAGCCCTTGATCGGCCCGGTACCCATGGCGAACAGAATCACGCCGACCAGCAAGGTGGTCAGACTGCCATCGACAATAGCTGAAAACGCCTTGTCGTAGCCTTCATGAATGGCGCGCTGTATCGCTACGCCTGAAGCCACCTCTTCTTTGATACGCGAGAAGATAAGTACGTTTGCATCCACCGCCATACCTAGGGTCAATACTATCCCGGCAATACCCGGTAGCGTCAGGGTAGCACCCAGCATGGACATCAGGGCCAGAAGCAGAATCAGGTTGAAGCTCAAAGCAACCCCGGCCAGCACGCCGAAGGCCTTGTACACCACGACCATAAAGGCCAGCACCAGCAGGAAGCCGATTTGCGTTGCGGTAACCCCCCGGGCGATGTTTTCTGCACCCAGGCTCGGGCCAATGGTGCGTTCTTCAACAAAGTGCATCGGCGCGGCCAGGCCACCGGCGCGCAGCAGCAGCGCCAATTCGGAGGCTTCCGCCGGTGAGTTCAACCCGGTAATGCGAAACTGGTTACCCAGAGTGCTCTGAATGGTGGCGAGGCTGATGATGGATTTCTCTTCGACAAAGGCCGGGACTTCCACCTCCTGCATTTCCCCGTCCACCTCCTGCTGCACGGTGCGACTGATCTGGCGCTGCTCAATAAAGAGCACCGCCATACCACGCCCGACATTGGTGCGGGTGGCGCGCGTCATCAACTCGCCGCCATGGCCATCAAGGCGAATATTCACCTGTGGGCGGCCATTTTCATCAAAGTTGGACTGTGCATCGGTGACCTGATCACCAGTAAGAATGATGCTGCGCTCAACCTCTGCCGGCGGGCGGCTGCCATCACGGAAGTCAAAGGTTTCTACTGTTGCCCGCGCCGCGTTGGGCTCGGCAGCAAGGCGGAACTCCAGGTTGGCAGTCTGGCCGAGAATCCGCTTGGCTTCTGCAGTATCCTGCACACCCGGTAGCTCGACCACGATACGGTTGGCACCTTGACGCTGAACCAGCGGCTCGGCCACACCCAGTTCATCGACCCGGTTGCGCACTGTAGTCAGGTTCTGACGCACGGCGTATTCACGGATTTCCTGCATTTCCGCTTCACTCAGGGTCAGCTGCAATACCTGCAGATCATCGCGTGTCGTGGTATCAAACTGGAACTGGGTGTAGTTGCGGTTGATTACCCGCTGGGCATCGCGCAGCTGATCACTGTCGGTAAAACCGAACTGCAGTACATTGCCGCGACTGGGCAGGCTGCGGAAGCGCACACGCTCGTCACGCAAGGTGGTACGCAGCTCGCTTTCATAGACGTTGACGCGGTTCTCGATCGCCCGCTCCATGTCGACTTCCAGCAGGAAGTGCACACCGCCGGAAAGATCCAGACCCAGGTTCATCGGGCCAGCACCAATGCTGACCAGCCAATCAGGTGTGGTTGGCGCGAGGTTCTGTGCTACCACATAGCGCTGACCAAGGGCGCGACGAACCACATCCTGCGCCGGCAACTGGTCAGAGCGATTGACAAGACGAATCAGACCGGAGCGGTTGTTGCTGCCCAACTCGGTACCTTTGGTTTCGATACCCGCCTCACGCAAGGCTTCTTCCATGAGTGTCCGATCAGAGGTTTCAATGGTCTGTGCCGAGCTGGCACCGGAAATCTGGATCGCCGGATCATCCGGGTACAGGTTGGGCAGGGCGTAGATCACGCCGAGCGCAAGCACCAGCACGACCAGCAGGTATTTCCATATAGGGTAACGATTGAGCATAGCAGGGCCCGATAACGATCAAGGCGCCCTGAAGGCGCCTGAATACGATGAGTGCAGGAGAATCAGATAGCTTTGAGCGTGCCTTTGGGCAACGCGGCAACTATTGAGCCTTTCTGGAACTTGAGTTCCTGACCGTCGCCCACTTCCAGCACGACGAACTCGTCAGTCACCTTCTTGATCTTGCCAAGAATGCCACCGCCGGTGACCACTTCATCACCCACGCTGAGGCTATTGACCAGATTTTTATGCTCTTTCGCCCGCTTGGCCTGGGGGCGCCAGATCATCAAATAGAAGATGACCAGAAAACCGATCAGGAAAATCCACTCGAAACCGGCACCACCACCGGGTGCGCCTGCGGACTGCGCCATGGCGTCAGAAATGAAGAAACTCATGTGATACTCCTGTCAAACATCATTATAAAGAAAGGGTTAATGGGGCATCCCCGGCGCAATTCAAGTCTCCAGCGGAGGAACCGGCAGACCGAGTCGAGCATAGAAGTCGTCCACAAAGTCGCTCAATGTACCTTGTTGGATGGCACCACGCAAACCGTCCATAAGCCGCTGATAATGCCGCAGGTTATGGATGGTATTGAGCATACTGCCAAGCATCTCGCCGCACTTGTCGAGATGGTGCAGATAGGCGCGGGAAAAGTGCTGGCAGGTATAGCAATCGCAGGATGGATCCAGCGGCCCCTGATCATGCCGATGCACCGCATTGCGGATCTTGATGACGCCACTGCCGATAAACAGGTGACCGTTGCGCGCGTTGCGCGTGGGCATCACGCAATCAAACATATCCACCCCGCGACGCACACCTTCAACCAGGTCCTGCGGCTTGCCGACACCCATCAGGTAGCGCGGTTTGTCCGTAGGCATTTGTCCGGGCAAGTAGTCGAGCACCTTGATCATCTCTTCCTTCGGCTCACCCACCGACAGCCCGCCAATAGCGAGACCATCAAAGCCGATCTGCTCCAGCCCTTCCAGCGAGCGCAGGCGCAGATCCTCATACATGCCACCCTGGACGATACCGAACAGTGCAGAGCTATTGCCTTCATGGGCATCTTTCGAGCGCTGCGCCCAACGCAGCGACAGCTCCATGGAACGTGAGGCAACGTCATGCTCAGCGGGGTAAGGCGTGCATTCGTCAAAGATCATCACGATGTCCGAGCCCAGTTCGCGCTGCACCTGCATTGATTCTTCCGGCCCCATGAACACCTTGGCACCATCGACCGGCGAGGAGAAATACACCCCCTCCTCCTTGATCTTGCGCATGGCACCCAGACTGAATACCTGAAAACCACCGGAATCGGTCAGTATTGGCCCCTGCCACTGCATGAAATCATGCAGATCACCGTGCTCCTGAATCACTTTTGTGCCCGGGCGCAACCAGAGGTGAAAGGTATTGCCGAGAATAATCTCTGCGCCAATAGCAGCCACATCCCGTGGCAGCATGCCCTTGACCGTGCCGTAGGTACCCACGGGCATAAAGGCCGGGGTCTCGACCGTGCCGCGTGGAAAGGTCAGCCGGCCACGGCGGGCCCTGCCATCGGTGGCCAACAGTTCGAATTGCATATGACTCATGACTGATCCTCGGGGCCACGCGCCACCGGATTGCGGGTAATGAACATGGCATCCCCGTAGCTGAAAAAGCGGTAGTGTTCAGCCACGGCAGCCTTATAGGCCGCCATGGTTTCCGGGTAACCGGCAAAGGCTGACACCAGCATCAACAGGGTCGACTCGGGCAAATGAAAATTAGTGACCAGAGCATCAACCACATGAAAGGGCCGGCCCGGGTAGAGAAAGATATCGGTATCACCACTGAAGGGCTGCAAGCTACCGGATTGCGCCGCCGTTTCCAGCGAACGCACACTGGTAGTACCTACTGCGACCACCCGACCGCCACGCGCCTTGCAGGCGTCGACCGCCGCCACCACCGCCGGGCTGACCTCCAGCCACTCGCTGTGCATATGGTGCTCTTCGATCCGCTCCACACGCACCGGCTGAAAGGTACCGGCACCCACATGCAGGGTTACCTCTGCGGTTTCCACCCCTTTTGCGCGGATCGCAGCCAACAGCTCGTTATCAAAATGCAAACCAGCTGTGGGTGCAGCAACGGCCCCAGCCTTCTGCGCATAGACCGTCTGGTAGCGCTCGCGGTCCGCCGTCTCATCCGGGCGATCGATATAGGGTGGCAAGGGCATATGCCCGATGCGCTCCAGCAGCGGCAGCACCTCGTCGGCAAAGCGCAGCTCAAACAGGGCATCATCACGCCCGAGCATCTGTACTCGGCTGCCATCGTCCAGAACTATTTCGCTTCCCAGCTTGGGCGACTTGCTGGCCCGCACATGGGCCAGCACCCGGTGACTGTCCAACACTCGCTCAACCAGGATTTCCAGCTGACCACCGGTGGCCTTGCGCCCAAACAGGCGCGCCGGAATCACCCGGGTATTATTGAACACCATCAGGTCGCCTGGCTGCAGATAGTCGAGCAGATCGACAAACTGGCGGTGGGCCAAAGCCCCGCTCGGGCCATCAAGGCATAACAAACGACTCGCTCGCCGCTCGGCCAGCGGGTGATGGGCTATCAAATGCCCTGGCAGTTCGAAGTGAAAATCACGCACACGCATGGCAGGCGCTACATCCAGCTGAAAAAAGGGGGCTCATCTTAACGGAAAAGTGCGGTAGCCACCATGCAAAGGATTGACCACCCCAAAAAGGGTTCGTATACTCCGCCCCTGCTTGCGCTAGACGCATGCCTCGGTGGCGGAATTGGTAGACGCGGCGGATTCAAAATCCGTTTCTGGTGACAGAGTGGGAGTTCGATTCTCCCCCGAGGCACCATCTATTATTTGATAGATGGTAGTAGCCCCCCCTTCAATAAGCTGCACAACACTTGCATTATCATCACCCGATAGTGGCAATTGCATATCATGGATATTTCGAATAGATTCAGCGCTCCATATTTCAGTATGGAATAAAAAAATTTC